>SLKB01000299.1 GCA_007134805.1 Paracoccaceae bacterium | reverse complement strand
CCGCCGGCCCGCCGGTTCCGGACGCCGACGGCCTAGCGTCGCTTATCGAAGCGGGCTTCAGTGCCGTCGCGCAGGCGCGAGATGTTTTCGGAATGCTTCAGAAAGATCATGACCGCCATTCCCAGAAAGGCCACGAAACTGGTGCCATGCCCGATGAGCAGCGCAAGCACGGGCGTAAGCGCTGCGGCGACAAGCGCGGCCAGCGACGAGATCCGCCAGACCTTGAAGACCAGCGCCCAGATCGCGCAGGCAGCAAGCCCGACCGGCCATGCGATCGCAAGACCGGAGCCGATGAAGGTTGCAACCCCCTTGCCGCCGCGAAACCCGATGAAGACCGGGTAGAGGTGACCCAGAAAAGCCGCCAGCGCCGCCACCTGCGCGGCATCCGTGCCAAAGGCCCAGAGCGCGAGCAGCGCTGCGAGGGCGCCCTTGCCGGCATCGAGCAGGAATGTCAGCACGCCTGCCAGCCGGTTGCCGGTGCGCATCACGTTCGTCGCTCCGATATTGCCCGACCCGATATTGCGCAGATCGCCCAGCCCCATGGCTTTCGCGACCACGACACCGAAGGGCACCGAGCCGAGCGTATAGGCCGCAAGCCCGACCAGCCCCAGGATCCAGAGCGGTGTGATCAATTCGGGCATCGCTCACTCCTCCTGCGTGTAGACAGCGACCCCGGCGACATAGGTCGCAAGCACCTTGCCCTCGACGCGTGCACCGTCGAAGGGCGTGTTCTTGGATTTCGATTGCAGGCTGAAGCGGTCGAGCACCGAGGGCGCGTCGGGGTCGAACAGGACCAGATCGGCCGGTGCGCCGACAGCAAGCCGGCCGGCGGGCAGCCCCAGCCGCCGCGCCGGGTTGAGCGAGAGCGCGCCCCAGATCTTCGCAAGGCTCAGACCCTCGGAGTGATAAAGCCGCATGGCGGCCGGCAGAAGTGTCTCGAGCCCGACCGCGCCCGAGGCCGCCTCTTCAAAGGGCAGGCGCTTTGATTCCTCGTCTTGCGGTGTGTGCATCGAGCAGATCACATCAATCAGTCCCTCGCGCACGGCCTCGACCATGGCGCGGCGGTCGTCTTCGCTGCGCAGGGGTGGGGTGAACTTGAAGAAGGTCCTGTAATCGCTGAGATCCAGCTCGTTGAGCGTCAGATGATGGATCGAGATCCCCGCCGTCACATCCAGTCCATTGGCCTTCGCCCGCTCAAGCGCGGGCAGCGTGCGCGCGCAGGTGATCTGATCGGCGTGGTAGCGCGCGCGCGTCATCTCGACCAGGCCCATGTCGCGGTCGAACCCCATCCGCTCGGCCATGGGTGAGACGGACGGCAGGCCGCGCAGGCTCGCGAATTTTCCCGCCGTCGCGCAGGTGCCCCGCGAAAGGCCCGGATCCTGCGGGTGGCCGATGATCAGCGCGCCGAGGCCCGCAGCATATTGCAGACAGCGCGCCATGAGTCGGGTGTCCGTCGTGACATGGTCGCCATCGGTGAAGGCCACGGCCCCTGCATCGAGCAGAAAGCTGATCTCGGCCATTTCCCGCCCGGCGCGGCCCCGTGTCAGGGCGGCCATTGCGCGGATATTGACGGGCGTGCGCGCAACGGCGCGGCGGGTCACGTATTCGAGCACCTCGGGCGTGTCGATGGCAGGGTCGGTGTCTGGGCGCATGATGATCGACGTCACACCGCCCCTGGCCGCGGCGAGCCCGGCCGTGCGCAACGATTCTTTGTGCTGCGCGCCGGGCTCGCCCACCTGGACGCCCAGATCGACGATCCCGGGCGCGAGGCAGGCGCCGCCCGCGTCGATCGCCTGCGCGTCAGTCGGGCAGGGGCCATCGCGCTCTGCGATCTTTCCGTCGCGTACCAGAAGCGTGCCATCCGCTTCGGTCCCGGCTTCGGGATCGATCAGCCTTGCGTTGTGAAACCAGATCATCACACCCTCCGCGCCGCAGACATTGCCGCGACGATCAGCCCTGCAACCGCGGGCGGGTTGGCCAGGTAGCGCAGCGAAAAGCGGCGAGCCTCGGTCCGGATCGATAGCGAGGTCGGCCACACTTCCACGCGCCGGATCATCCGCAACGACACTGCCGTCTCGGCATCCATGATCAGGCCGTGGTTTGTCAGCACATAGGCCGCGCGATGTGCCAGCAGCCGCTCGGCGAAGATCGGGCCGAAGATCAGCCCGAACGTCACCCATAATCCGCTCCGCATCCCCGAGAGCGGTCGCCCGAGCGCGAGGTCGAGCACCATCAGCCCCGCGATCGCCGTGATCAGCCCGATCACGGCTGCAAGCAGGCTGCGCAGGATCTGCACCTCCAGATCTGGCTGGATGAGCGCGATGACCTGCTCGCCCGGTGCGAGTGTGACATAGGCCGGCAGATCAACCATCCGCGCCGCCCTTGCGCTTGACGCGCGTCAAACGTGCCGCCTCGATCTGGGCGATCACTTCTGCGGCATCGCCGATATGCTTGATCAGATGCTTGTCGCCGCCCCGGGTGATGATCTGGATATCGCCGAAGAGCCGCCGGATCGTCTCGAGTTCCAGCAGATAGGCCTGCCGCCCGCCCGGGCCGACCAGACGCATGTTGGTGAGCACCCAGCGGAACTTCATCTGCTCGGAATAGAGCCAGGCCCCCCGCGCGGCCAGTGCCAGGATGGCCCCGAGCGAACCGATGAGCACATGATCCGACCCGATCACCGCCAGCACCATCCCCACGAGCCCCATTCCCAGCACCGCCATCACCGCGTGATCGCGCCAGTAGGTGCCCTTGTCCGAGGTGATCTCGCGCAATGGCTTCTCGCCAGGCTCCAGATCGAGCACAGTGTCGCCAAGCCGCGCCTCGGGGATGCGTTCAGCCATTGGCCGCCTCGCGCAGGCGGGCGCGCTCGCGGCGGCGGCGCAGGTTGCGTGCGAGCAGGTCCATCGCGGCCATGCGCACGGCTACGCCCATCTCGACCTGTTCCTGAATGACCGAGCGGTTGATGTCATCGGCAATCGCGCCATCGATTTCCACACCGCGATTCATCGGCCCCGGGTGCATGACGATCGCATCGTCCTTCGCGCAGGCAAGCTTCTCGGCGTCAAGCCCGTAGCGGTGAAAATACTCGCGTTCCGAAGGCACGAAGCCGCCATCCATCCGCTCGCGCTGCAGCCGGAGCATCATCACCACATCCGCATCCTTCAGCCCCGCGCGCATGTCGTCATAAATCTCGACCCCGAACTCGGCAAAGGCGGGCGGCACAAGCGTCGGCGGGCCGATCAGGCGCACGCGGTTTTCCATCTTTCCAAGCAGGATCAGGTTCGACCGCGCGACCCGGCTATGCGCGAT
>SLKB01000170.1 GCA_007134805.1 Paracoccaceae bacterium | reverse complement strand
TGTGCTTGCTCCACAGCGTCGGAACAGGGTCAGCCGTTCCACAGGACACGGCCGAGATCGCTCAGATCATAGCCGCCCAGATGGGCCGCCCTGCGGGTGAAGGTTTCGGAACGGGCGAAGGCAAGGAGCGTCTGGACGGGCGGGTCGAAATAGGCGCGCCGGGTCACGGCCAGATCGAAGCTTTCGTCGGCCAGAAGCGGCAGGAAGCCCAGATGCCCCGCGGCGGCTTGCAACCCCAGACCGAGGTCGGCCTCGCCCGTCGCGATCAGCGTGGCGAGGTCGGCATGGGTCTCGGCGGGGCGGTCGACAGTGGTCAGCGCTGCCTGGCAGAGCCCCTCGCGCGCGAGCAGCACCTCGAGCAGGCGGGTCGAGCCCGCGCCCTCGGCCCGCATCGCAAAGCGCAGCCCGCGCGCCACCGCGTCCTTCAGCCCTGAGACCCCGCGCGGGTTTCCCGCAGCAGTGATCAGCCCCTGCGTCCGCCGCGCCCAGTGGATCAGCACATGGCGGGAGCCGGACAGATGCGCGCGCGCGGCGGCAAGGTTCCATGCGCCGGTCTCGGGGTCGAGCAGATGGCACCCCGCGAGGACCGCCCGCGCTGACGCCAGATCCGCGAGCCCCTGCACAGAGCCGCGCGCCAGCACCGCCAGCCCGCTGCCCGACTGTCGCAGCGCCCATTCCAGCAGCGGATCGTTCGAGCCTGCATAGATCGGCGGGGCAGGGGCGATGCCGGGGTCGGGCAATTCGGTCTGCGATTCGAGCCAGGCATCGACCAGCCGGCGCGGAAACAGGAGCTTTCCGGTCGCGCGGCTGAACGGGATCGTCTGGCGCGCGACCATCTCGTAGATCGTGCGTTCCCTGACGCGGAGGTAGTCGGCCACCTCGGCAGTGGTCATCAGGGGCGAGGCGGTCACGGACGCGGCGGTGCGCGTCGTCAACTCGGGCTGGGTATCCTGCATTTTGATGCAATCCCCTGCAAGACTTCCGTATTTGAAAGTTATTCTGTTTTCTGATCTTTTGCCACTGATTCATGCAAGGATTCCTGGTGAACGGCCCCTTCGCAACCGCTTTCGGTCTGATCGCCAGCGGCGATCCCGTCCTGATGCAGATCATCGGGCTCAGCCTGCGCGTAAGCCTCACTGCAGTGCTGATCGCCTGCGCAATCGGCCTGCCGCTGGGCGCGGCGCTGGCGCTGGCGCGGTTCCCGGGCCGGGGTGCTGTGATCGTGTTCTCTAACGCGCTGATGGGCCTGCCGCCGGTGGTGGCGGGGCTGGTTGTCTATCTCTTGCTGTCGCGCTCGGGCCCGTTCGGCGCGCTGGCATTGCTGTTCACGCCCACGGCAATGATCATCGCCCAGACTGTGCTGATCCTGCCCATCGTCATCTCGCTGACCCGTTCGGTGGTCGAGGATCTGTGGGCGGAATACCGCGAGCAGCTTCTCAGCCTCGGGGCAGGCCGGCTTCGGGCGGTGCCGACCTTGTTGTGGGACGGGCGGGTGAGCCTGCTGACGGGGGTGCTCGCGGGGTTCGGGCGGGCCTCGGCCGAGGTTGGTGCGGTGCTGATCGTCGGCGGCAATATCGCAGGCCATACACGGACCATGACCACGGCGATCACGCTGGAGACCAATCGCGGCAATCTGGGGCTGGCGGTGGCGCTGGGGATCATCCTGCTGCTGCTCACGCTGAGCCTGAACGCCGCGGCCTGGGGCGCGGGGCAATGGGCGCGGGGGCGGCTGGGATGAGCGCGCAGCGCGACATCCTGCCGTTGTCGCTGCAGGGCGCGGGCTATGCGGTTGGCGGCAAGCGGCTTCTCTCCGATATCTCGATCCGCATCCCGGCCGGGCGCCGGCTGATCGTGCTGGGGGCCAATGGGGCCGGCAAGAGCCTGTTCCTGCGCCTGTGCCACGGGTTGATCGAGCCCAGTGCGGGCCGGCGCATCTGGGCCAGCGGTGAGGCGCGGGCCGAGGCGCAGGCAATGGTGTTCCAGCGCCCCGTCCTTTTGCGCCGGTCAGTGGCGGCGAACCTGGATTATCCGCTGGCATTGAAGGGGCTGGGGCGTGCCGACCGCGCGCGGACAGTGAGCGCGACCCTCGATCGTTTCGGCCTGACTGCCATGGCCGACCAGCCGGCGCGCCTGTTGTCGGGCGGCGAACAGCAGCGCCTCGCACTCGCGCGGGCCTGGGCGATGCGCCCGCAGGTTCTGTTCCTGGACGAGCCGTCCTCGTCCCTCGACCCTTCGGCCACGCGGATCATCGAGGAGATGGTCGGGCAGTTTTCAATCGACGGGATCACAATCGTCATGAGCACGCATGATCTGGGCCAGGCACGCCGTCTGGCCGAGGACGTGGCCTTTCTGCATCGCGGCCGGCTGATCGAGCACCGCGCGGCCCCGGAGTTCTTTGCGGGGCCATGGGCCCCCGAGGCGCGCGCCTTTCTCGCGGGCGATCTGATCTGGTAAGCAAGGGGAGGCTTCGATCATGACCCGGACGCGCCGTTTTCTCCTGTCGGCTGGTGCGGGGCTGGCTGTTCTGGCGGCCGTGCCCGCGAGCGCACAGGAGTTCATCATCATGGCCTCGACCACCTCGACCGAGAATTCGGGGCTGTTCGCGCATATCCTGCCGATCTTCCGGGCCGAGACCGGGATCGAGGTGCGCGTCGTCGCGCAGGGCACGGGCCAGGCGCTGGAAACCGGGCGGCGGGGCGATGCCGATGTCGTCTTTGTCCATGCGCGCGCACAGGAAGAGACATTCGTGGCTGATGGCTACGGGGTGCAGCGCTTCGACGTGATGTACAACGACTTTGTCATCGTCGGCCCGCGCGACGACCCGGCGGGGCTGCGAGACGCCGCTGATGCGGCCGCCGCCATGGCCGCCATCGCAGCGGCCGGGGCCGCGTTCGCCTCGCGCGGGGATGACAGCGGCACGCATGCGGCCGAGAAGCGCCTCTGGGCCGCCGCCGGGATCGCGCCTGCGGGCGCGGGGTATCTGTCCACCGGCTCGGGCATGGGGGCCACGCTGAACATCGCAGCGCAGGTCCCGGCCTATGCGCTGACCGACCGGGGCACGTGGCTGTCCTTCGAGAACCGCAGCCCGCTGGAGATCGTGTTCGAGGGCGACGAGGTCCTCATCAACCCCTATGGCATCATCCTGGTGAACCCCGAACGCCACCCCCATTTGAAGGCCGCGCAGGGCCAGGCCTTCATCGACTGGGTCACCTCGGACGCAGGCCAGGCCGCCATCGCGAGCTTCACTGTCGGGGGCGAGCAGCTTTTCTTTCCCGGTGCCCGATGAGGTCGCTGCAGTGACCGGGCAGCGTC
>SLKB01000104.1 GCA_007134805.1 Paracoccaceae bacterium | reverse complement strand
TACAGCGCGTTCGAATCGAAGCCCATCTTCGCATCGAGGCATTTGAGGTCGCCATCGGTCGTCACGATCAGCGGGTTGATCTCGACCATCTCGGCATCCCGCTCGACAAACAGCCTGTAGAGCTTGCCGACCAGATCGACGCATTGCTTGACCTGCTTGCCCTCAAGCCCCAGCGCGAAGGCCACGCGGCGGCCATGGAAGCCCTGGATGCCGGTTGCCGGGTCGATGCTGAAGGAAAGGATCTTCTCGGGCGTATTGGCGGCAACCTCCTCGATATCCATGCCGCCCTCGGTCGAGACGACAAAACTGATCCGGCTGGTCACCCGGTCGACGAGCAGCGCGAGATACAGTTCGCGCTCGATATCCGAGCCGTCCTCGATATAGATGCGGTTGACCTGCTTGCCCGCAGGCCCCGTCTGATGGGTCACAAGCGTCCGGCCGAGCATCTGCTTGGCCATTTCCTCGGCCTCGGCTACGGATTTCGCCATCCGGACCCCGCCCTTCTCGCCGGCCGAGGCCTCCTTGAAGCTGCCCTTGCCGCGGCCGCCCGCGTGGATCTGCGCCTTGACCACCCAGAGCGGGCCATCAAGCTCGCCGGCCGCACTCTTGGCTTCCTCGGCCCTCAGAACCACCCGGCCATCCGACACAGGCACCCCGTAGCTGCGCAGAAGTCCCTTGGCCTGATACTCATGAATATTCATGATCCTGTCCCATTTCCGCTGTTTCCCGCCTCCGTCCATGCCAGATCTGACGCAAAAGACAACGGCTAACTGCGACAAAATTGCGCAAGAGGCAGAAAAACGGAAATTTGTGATCACACCCGAAAATTGTGTGATCACAAATCAGGGGAGTTGCGGAATGCCTTGAAACCGCAACGGGAAGCGCGCACCGGGAAACCGCGATCCTGCACGAAAAAGGGCCGCACGCCCTGTGCGGCCCTCGATGTCGGCGCAGCACCATGGCTTACGCGAGCGTCGAGTCGATCCCCTTGCAGGCCTCGACCAGCCCGCGCACAGACTCGACCGACTTGTCGAACATCACCTTCTCGTCCTTGGTCAGATTGATGTCGATGACCTTCTCGATCCCGCTCGCACCGATCACGGTCGGCACCCCCACATACATGCCCTTCAGCCCGAATTCGCCATCGCACCAGGCCGCACAGGGCAGCACGCGCTTCTGGTCCCGCAGATAGGCCTCGGCCATCTCGATCGCGCTGGTCGCCGGTGCATAGAAGGCCGAGCCGGTCTTGAGCAAGCCCACGATCTCGGCCCCGCCATCGCGCGTGCGCTGGATGATCGCATCAAGCTTCTCCTGGCTCGTCCAGCCCATCTCGACCAGATCCGGCAGCGGAATGCCCGCAACGGTCGAATAGCGCGACAGCGGCACCATCGTGTCGCCATGCCCGCCCAGCACGAAAGCGGTCACATCGCGCATCGAGACCTTGAATTCGAGCGACAGGAAATGCCGGAAGCGCGCCGAGTCGAGCACGCCCGCCATCCCCACCACCTTCTGATGCGGCATGCCAGAGAATTCGCGCAGCGCCCAGACCATCGCATCAAGCGGGTTGGTGATGCAGATCACGAAGGCATTGGGCGCATTGGCCGCGATCCCCTCGCCCACGGCCTTCATCACCTTGAGGTTGATCCCCAGAAGATCGTCGCGGCTCATCCCCGGCTTGCGCGGCACACCGGCGGTGACGATGCAGACATCCGCACCGGCAATATCGGCGTAATCATTGGTGCCCTTGAGCGCCGCGTCAAACCCTTCGGACGGTCCCGATTCCGCGATATCAAGCGCCTTGCCCTGCGGCGTTCCTTCAGCGATGTCAAACAGGACGACATCGCCCAGTTCCTTGATTGCTGCAAGATGCGCGAGCGTGCCACCGATCTGTCCCGCGCCGATCAGCGCAATTTTGGGTCTGGCCATCTTTGATCTCCCGATCGTGTGAATTGACGCCCACTCGCTTAGTCGCTTCCCCCCCTTGACGCAAGTCTGTCACACGCGCGCGGCGCCCCGATCCCGGATGATAGCGCCCACATCACGGGCACTGGCAGGGCGCCGGTGCCGCGCGGCGCATCAGCGTTCGGTCAGCTTCAACTCGATCCGGCGGTTGCGGGCGCGGGCCTGGGGGGTGTTGGCGGGGTCGACGGGGCGGAATTCGCCAAAGCCGGTCGCCGCCAGCCGTTCGGGCGGGAAGCCCAGCTCTTCGGTCAGGAAACGCACCACCGACAGCGCGCGCGCCTGGCTCAGCTCCCAGTTATCCGAGAACCGGGCCGTCGGCGACAGCGGCAGATTGTCCGTGTGGCCATCGACGCGCAGGATCCAGTCGATCTCGGGCGGGATGCGCTCGGACACATCGCTGAGCACTGCCTCGACATTGGCGATCTGTTCGCGCCCCGCCGTGGCAAGATCCGCCGAGCCCAGCTCGAAAAGCACCTCCGAGGAGAACATGAACCGGTCCCCGACCACTTCGATTTCATCGCGCCCCTCAAGCACATCGCGCAGCTGGCCAAAGAATTCGGACTGGAACCGCTCCAGCCGGGCGCGCTCGGCCGCTTCGAGATCGGCGCGCGCGCGCTGCTCGGCAGCGAGTTCCGCCAGCGCCAAGTTCAACTCGCCGCTCAGGCTCTCGATTTCACTCTCGGCGCGCGCCTCGCGCGTGCGCGCCGAGCCCAGCAGATCCTGCAACGAGCCCACCTGTTCGCGCAGATCCGCGACCTGCCGGTTCAGCAGCGTCACCCTGCGCTGATCGACAATGCTCTGGGCCTCGCGCGCAGCGAGGGTCTGCTCGGCCCGGGCGCGCAGCCCCGCAAGGCGATCGCGCTCCGAGATTTCCTCGGAAAGGCTTTCCTCGAGCCCCTCACGCGCAACCTCCGCCGCAGCAAGCAGCGTCAGCGTCTCTTCAGCGCGGCGGCGCTCTTCCTCAAGTGCGAGGCCCATCGCCGTCAGCTCGGTCTCCGCCCCCTCAAGCCGCGCGCGCAAGGTCTCGGCCGCCAGCATCTCGGCCACGCGGGCGCGCTCGGCATCGGTCAGCGCAGCCTCGCGCGTGGCGAGCGTGTCACGCAGGGCCTCGGCCGCCGCAGCCTCGCGCAGCGCCTCGGCCTCGGCCGTGTCAAGCGCCGTCTGCAGCGCCGCCCCTTCCGCTTCCAGACTGCCCAGCTGTGCGGCCAGCTGCGCAAGCGAAGCTTCCTGCGCCGCGGCCGTGGCCCGCGCCTCGGCCAGCGCCGCCTCGACCGCGTCGGCCTGGGCTGCGGCCAGCCGCGCGGCCTCTGCCTCCAGGTCGCGCTCCTCGCGCAGCTGCGCGAGCGCCACCTCCATCGTCGCCGCCTC
>SLKB01000283.1 GCA_007134805.1 Paracoccaceae bacterium | reverse complement strand
TTGGCGAGAACGAGGGCGAAGCGTGATCTTTTCGTGAGGAAGCCGTGCGGCGGGCATGGATACCTGCGACGCCCCGACCGCGCAACGGTGGTCACGCGGCAAGGTGCATCGCCGTTTCGCACCTAAACAGGCCTATTTTCCATTGCCGTTGGCGGGGATGCGCCCGTGCCGGGCAGCGGGATCAGCGCCGGAAAAGGGGCAGCCAAGGCAGGAAACCCAGACCTGCCCCAGGTTTTCCCCAGGGCGCCCTCAAGCATCGCCTGTGGCGGCTCGGTAGACTGCGCGCATCGAAAAAGGAGTTTCACATGGCACAGGTTCAAACAGACGCGCCCCTGCATGACGGGGATTTCGAGTTCGTGCAGTTCTGGAACGAGGTGCTCGGCCCCAAGTTCAACCGCTTCCGGCACATCCTCGTCGGCGGGCTGACCCATCACAGCGAGGCGGTGTTTCCGAGACTACCGGTGAAGCCGGGCGACGACGTGGTCGATGTCGGCTGCGGCTGGGGCGACACGGCGATGAAGCTCGCGCGCATGGTCGGGCCGAAGGGCTCGGTCACGGGCATCGACTGCTGCGACATGTTCCTCGACATCGCACGCGAGGAACTGGCCGAAACCGGGCTGGAGAACGTCACCTTCGTGCGCGGCGACGCCGAGGTGGCGCTGCCCGAAGACGCGTTCGACTTTGCCTTCGCGCGCTTTGGCACGATGTTCTTCGCCAACCCCGTGGCAGGGCTGCGGAACATGCGCCGGTCGCTTAGGCCAGAGGGGCGCATGGTGAACATCGTCTGGCGCGACCCCAAGGACAATCCCTGGCTGTCGATGGCCAAGGAGGTCGTGCTGCGCTTCCTGCCACCGCCGGGCGATGGGGCGCGCACTTGTGGGCCGGGCCCCTTCTCGATGGCGGACGAAGCGACAGTGCGCAAGATGATGGAGATCGCCGGCTACACCGACATCACCTTCGAGCGGATCGACGCCCCGGTGCTGATCGGTCGCAACGTCAAGGACGCGATCGACTTCCAACTGGCCATCGGCCCGGCCGGCGAGGTCTTCCGCGAGGCCGGTGACGAGGCCGAGCGCAAGCGCCCGCAGATCGAGGCCGCACTGGCCGAAGCCATCGACCGCCAGAAGCGCGAGGCAGACGGCATCGTCATGGAAAGCTCATCATGGATGATCTCGGCCCGCAACCCCGCCAGTTGAGATATCCGTCTGGGGGCGACGTCGCCTTCAGCACGGCAAGCGTCCCGCCACCTGGCCCGCACGGCGGGGCGAGGAGGATTCATGCACAAGATTTGCAAAAATCGCGTTTTTCAGCGATGATGTCGTCGTCTATGGCCGACCTGACAAGACACTGCCCTGAAATTCGGGGCAAGGTCCGGCCCATGCCGTCGCCGGGTCCGAGCCCACGCGTCTCGACCCGGAGCAGGTCCGCGCCGCCCCGACTCGGGAGCCGTGATGTCCCAGACGATGACAGTCCTTGTCTTCATCGATCTTTCCGGTGCCACAGCGGAAAGCCCGGCGAGCTTGGGCCAAGATGCCCTTCCGGGGCAGATTCTTGAGGACATCGCGCGCAGGCACGGCGCGGGCGGGCTCGACTGGCAGGACGGTGGCGCGCTTGCCGTTTTCGACACCGGGGCCCGCGCGATCCGCTGCGCTTTCGATCTGCTCGCAGGTGCAAACCATCGGCCCGGACGCAACGCTGTCCGGGTGGGCATCGACGTGCCGGTCGATCCCGAGGCGCGCGACGAGGCGGTGACAGTGGCGCAGACCCTGGCGCGCAGCGCTGGGCCGGGCGAGATCCGCGTCTCGGCGACCGCGCGCGCGGCGATCCGTCCCGAACCGGGCATCGCGCTCGACTGCGTGGGTCTGATCGAGGCGGCGACGGCGTTTCCGGTCGAGGCGTATCGCGCGCGCCAGGCGCTCATGCAGGCAAGCGCCAGCTGCTTGCGCTTTGGCGGCTTCACCATCGATCCATCGCGGCGCGAGCTGAATCGCGGCGCCACGCCAGTGCCGCTCGAGCCGCTAACCTTCGATCTGTTGCTGCTTCTTGTGCGTAATGGCCACCGCGTCGTCTCTCGCGACGAGCTCTTCGCGAGCCTCTGGGGCGGGCGGATCGTATCGGACACGGCGCTCAGCAGCCAGATCAAGGTACTGCGGCAGGCACTGGGCGACAGCGGTGAGGCGCAGCACACGATAGGGACGGTCCATGGCCGCGGCTTCCGGTTCCTGCGCGATGTCACGCAGGTCGATGCCGCCATTGCGGCTCCGCAGGACGAGAGCCAGCCGCCCCGGCGAGGGCCGGATCGCCCGCTGGTCGCAGTGCTGCCCTTCGACAACCTGTCGACCGAAAACAGTGGCCAGTTCTTCGCCGATGGCATCACCGAAGACATCCTCAACGCGCTCAGCAAGCACCGCTGGATCGGGGTCGTCGCCCGCAATCCGGCCTTCGCCTTTCGCAACTCCACCGAGAGCCTCGATGCGATCGCCCGCCAGTTGGGCGCGAGTTATGTCGTCACCGGCAGCGTGCAGGGGATGGGCGAGCGTATGCGCATCTACGCCGAAGCAGTCGAGATCCGGTCGCTGCGCAAGATCTGGTCGGACAGTTTTTTGACCGACATCGCACAACTGTTCGACATTCAGGAAGATCTCTGCGGCACCATCGCCGCGCAGCTTGCAACCGAACTCGGCGTGTCCGAGCAGCAGCAGGCCCGGCACCTGCCGCGGGCCAATCGCGGCGCGTGGGAACTCTACCATCTGGGTATGTCGGAATTCTACAAGTTCTCGGTCGAAAGCAACCGGCGCGCGCAGGAGTTCCTCCGCATGGCCATCCGCGAGGCCCCCGACTTCGCCGACCCCTACACGCGGCTCGCCTATGCGATCACGCTTGAGATGGTCTATTTCGAGGGCCAGGTCAGCCCGTCGCGGCTGGACGACGCACTGGACCTTGCGCTGCGCGGCCTCGCGCGGGACGACCGCGACCCTCAGGGCCATTTCGCCCTGGGCCGTGTGCGCCTTGCGCGCCGCGAATACGACCTTGCCATCGACGCGCTGGAACATGCGCTCGATCTCAACCCCTATCTCGCCGTCTCGCACTGCGGGCTAGGAGATTCGCTGGCCTATGACGGGGAGATCGACACGTCGATCCGGCATTTCGAACGCGCAATCGCGTTGAGCCCGCACGATCCGTTTCGCTGGGCCTTCCATTCCTACAAGTCGCTTGCGCATCTCTTCGGGCATGACGACGAGGCCGCCGCGCGCGCGGGGCTGCGTGCCGTCCAGGTGCCCAATGCGCATTACTCGGCGCATGCGAACCTGCTGGCAGCACTTGGCCACACTG
>SLKB01000108.1 GCA_007134805.1 Paracoccaceae bacterium | reverse complement strand
TCGGGGCGGTAGATCGCATTCATCAGCAGCGTGAACGCATCCGCCCCCTGCGCCAGCCGGTCCGCGCCCTCGGGGCCGCCGATCTCGACCAGTTCTTCCAGCGGCAGCGGGTCCTGCACGAACATCTCGGGGGCCGAGAGATGGAACTTGTCGTGGCGCATGATGTCGCGGGTCAGCCGCGCGGGGTCGATGCCGAAGCGCTCCACCGCATCGCGCCACAGCTTGATCCGGTTCATCCCCGCATGCAGCAGCGGCCGCGCGTCGCCGGGGTGCAGCACGGCCACATCGTCGCAGATCATCGGCCAGCCATGGGTGAAATGCAGCATCGCCGCCCGGGTCGACTTGCCCGCGCCCGACGGCCCGGTAAAGGCCACGACCCCGTCCGGCGTCCGGACCGCCGAGACATGCAGCGGAATGAGCCCACGCATATGCGCCAGCGTGCCAAAGCCCGTGCCGAAGAGATAGGCGCGCATGTCGCCCTCGACGCCGCCCGGCGCCATCTCGACCGTGATCCGGTCGGGGCGCTCGACCAGCAGGCGCGCGACCCCCTCGAAGTCATAGAGCGCGGCCTCTGCCGTGACCGACATCCAGGGCGCCAGCCGCCGCGCGCCGGGCAGGTCCAGCGGCGCGCGCGCCCGGATCAGCCGGACCGTCCCGTAGCCGCGCGCCGCGGCCTGCGCGGGGGTGATCGCGGTCAGTTCGGGGCAGTCGAAATCGGACGCGACCGCGAGGCCGTAAAGATGATAGAGTGTCACGCCATGCTCCTGAAAAGACCCTGTCCGCCCGCCTGCGCACGGGCCCCTGCCTAGCCAAGCCCCGTGCCGAAGGCAATCATCCCGTGCAGCGGGGGCCATGCGCACGCGGGGTCAGTTCAGCAGCCGGCTGATCCCGGCGATGCGGGTCGTGTCCCTCTCGCAGGGTTCGAGCGCGGGCGGACGCGCGGGAACGACATGCACCCCGGCGGTCCCCGAGGTCATCGAGAACTTGCGCGCGCCAGTATACCAGCCGCCCACGAAGGTCGCGCGGCTGAACGAGCCGTTCTCGAAACTCTTGCCCGGATCGCCGGTGGTCAGCCAGTAGCCAGTAAAGAAGCCGCCGCCATTCACTGTCTCGGGCAGTTCCGCCAGATAGGGGGCCAGCGCAGCCGGGGTCGACCCGCCCCCCGAGGAATCGAGCGCCCCGGCCAGATGGATGAAACTCGCAGGCGTCAGATCGCCCAGCGGCACGATCCCGCCGCCGCCGGACAGTTTCACGGTCCCGTCCTGGCCCGGCTTCTTGTCGTCGGAATCCCAGCGCAGGATGAACAGATCATCCGCATCCCCGTAGATATATGTCGGCCGGCTCGAACTGAACCCTGCAGAGATGTCGATGACATAGACCTTGCCCTCGCCATCCATCACATCCAAGCCGTCCAGATCGCGGGCATCCATGTCGCTGAACCCCGGCGTCACTTCAAGCGCGAGAATGGTCGCCACGGCCGCGTCGAAATCCTGCTGCAGAGCGGCGATCGTGTCGGTCTGGCCGAAATGCACATCGGCCGTGGACGGGTTGTTGTTCAGGATCCTGTTCCAGCCGCCGAGATCCGTGGCATTGGTGGTGATGGTGCCGCGATAGGAAAAATTCCCCGAAGAGCGTTCCTCCGCGAGCAGGCCATTGACCGCGACATCGCCCGCATAGCCCGGCGAGGAGGCCTGCCAGTTCGCATCATTGCGGCCATCGCCGATGAAGAACAGATAGTCGGTCAGGCGGCCCAGAAGCGCCTCGCCGCCCGTGCAGAGCCCGCCGGGGTCAGCCATCTTCAGCGCGACCGGCCGGGCCGAGAGGTCCCAGTCCGCGATGCCGAACATGCTCAGGATGAAATGCGGCCGCAGGCTGCCATAGCCGTCGGCATTGCTGAACCGCGCGTGCAGCGCCACCGCATCGGGCATCTCGGCCTCGGTATCGAGGATGCCTGTCTCGGGGTCCCATCTGCCGAAGACGAAATCATCGGCGGTGGCGACAGTGCCGTATCTGCCAGGCGGAAAGAAGGTTTCGATATACTGCAGCCCGACCGCGCGCGCGGCCGCGGCATCGGGCAGTTCCTGCGCGGCGGCGAGCACGGCGGAATCGGCCGCGGCCATCAGGATCGTGCGCTGGTGGTAGGCGCGAGACGTATCAACCGCCAGCCCGCCGAGAACAAGCAAAAACAATGTGAAATAAAGCGCGAAAGGCGTTGCCCAGCCGGACTGTGAGGCGATAAACTTGTTCAGCGTCATGACACTCTTCCTCAAACGTGTTGATATGATCAGGGTTTGCCCGAAGCCTGTGGCGCGTGTAGATCTCTCGTCTCGTGAAACCCCCGTGTTATCATTTGATAAGAGCAAACCTTCGGACCGTCGCAGGCCTGGAGGTTGGCACCACAATGGCAGTTTCGCTTCGCAACATGCCGCCGGCACAACCGCTGAACACGTTCGAGCTGTTGAACTTCACATGAAGGCCGGCCTCACCATAGACGAATTGTCCGCCGACGTTGCTGGAACCGGTCTCGATCTGGGCTTCGGAGATCATCAGGACACCAGCGAGCGGGTTGCCCGAGCCGAATCGCATCCGCTGGCGCGACATCAGATAGGCGCTGAAGACGCCCGTATCGCAAAACCCGAATTGTCCGATTGTGTTATTGGATCCGGTGGTTATCCGACCATCCGATGCGATCACGACATTCCAGTAGGTGTTCTGCGACCCCATGGAGACATTGCCAGTCGCGACAATGGCAACATCATGCCATGTCGCGCCAGAATCCGTCGCAACGGTGCCGTTGACGATATACAATGTGCCGGGCACGAGCACGTCGTCATTCCGGATCCGATCCATGTAAACCGGCCCTTTCGTAATGAACGGGGGCAGGGCCGAGAAATCCGCGGCCCGCATTCTATTTATCATCACGTCGATCTGAGGCAGCATCGTGAAATCATGTGTCCCTTCACTGGCCGCCTGATAGATCCCCGTATTGCTGCTGCCAACATTCAGCGTCGACAGATCATGCATGGTAACCTTCACATCCTCCCCAAAGAAATTGCTCGATCCTGTCTTGACGCCGATATTCCCGTGAAGGCAGAAGTCTTTGTGGAACTGGTTGGAGGATCCGGTTTCAAGATCCTCTTTGGCGAACATTCCGCCATTGCAGCCTGCAATGGGTCCCGCTTCATCCTCATCCAGAACCCTGAAACCGGCATGTGCAATGGGCTGCGCCGAGATTTCCCAGTCCGCGATGCCGAACATGCTCAGGATGAAATGCGGCCGCAGGCTGGTATAGCCCTCGGCATTGCTGAACCGCGCGTGCAGCGCCACCGCATCGGGC
>SLKB01000238.1 GCA_007134805.1 Paracoccaceae bacterium | reverse complement strand
TCTCGACCGGGCTAATGCATTTCGCATTCCTGCAGATCATCCTCGGTGCGCTGGTTGCGGGCATCGATGCCGGGCGCGGCTACACGGACTGGCCGCTGATGAATGGCGTCTTCATTCCGCCAGAGTTGTTCGCGATGCAGCCTGTGTGGGTTAATTTCTTCGAGAATCCGGCGACGACCCAGTTCATCCATCGCAAGGCAGGCTATCTGCTGCTAGTTCTTGCCGGCCTCGTCTGGTGGCGCGGGCGGAAGTCGAACCACGGGGCCACCCGCGCCGCATTCAACGCGATGTTCGTGGTGATGCTGGCACAGGTGGCGCTTGGCATTGCAACCGTCCTGCAGGGCGCGCCCTGGCAGTTGGGGATCGCGCATCAGGCGACTGCTGTGCTCCTGTGGATCCTGATCCTGCGCGCGCGTCATCTGGCGCAGTATCCGCGCTTCGACACGCTGCGCCGCAAGGGAGCGACCGCATGACCGCCTATCAAGACGCCATGGCGCATGCCCGCCAGACCGAGGCGCTGGCCCAGATCGCCGGACGGCTGGGCTGGGACCAGCAGACCATGATGCCACGCGGCGCGAATGCGCAGCGCTCCGAGGAAATGGCCGCGCTGGAGGCCGTGCTGCACGCCCGCCGCACCGACCCGCGTTACGGCGCATGGCTGCAAGAGGCTCAGGCTCCCGATGACGTCGGCGCCGCCAACCTGCGCGAGATGCGGCGCGACTACGCGCGCAACACACGCGTGCCGGCGCGCCTTGCCGCCGAACTCGCGCGCCTCACGCCGCTGTCGCACAGCGCCTGGGAAGAGGCACGGCTTGCCGATGATGTTGCGGCGTTCCTGCCGTGGCTGCGCCAGATGATCGCCTTGCGCCGCGAAGAGGGGCAGGCGATTGCCAATGGGGGCGATCCCTATGATGCGCTGATGGCCGATTACGAGCCGGGCACTGATTCCGGCACGGTCGCGGCAACCTTCGACCGGATGCGCCCGCGACTTGTCGCCTTGCGCGAGGCGGTTCTCGGCGCCGACAGCCCCCCTGCCCTGACGGGGCATTTCCCGCAAGAGGGGCAGTTGCGCGTCTCGCGCCGGCTGGCCGAGCATTTCGGCTATGATTTCACCCGCGGGCGGATCGATCTGGCCGTGCACCCGTTTTCATCCGGGTCCGGGCATGATGTGCGCATCACGACCCGCGTTGCAGTCGAAGAGCCGTTCAACTGCTTCTATTCGACCATTCATGAAACCGGCCACGCGGCCTATGAGCAGGGCGTCGATCCCGCCTTCGCGCTGACCCCGATCGGGCGCGGCGTGTCCATGGGCGTGCATGAAAGCCAGAGCCGCATCTATGAGAATCAGCTTGGTCGCTCGCGCGCGTTCACGGGCTGGCTCCATGAAGCCATGGCGCAGGAATTCGGCGCGCTCAGCGTCTCCAGTGCCGAGGCGTTCTATGCCGCCGTCAATCGCGTCAACACGGGGTTCATCCGCACCGAGGCCGACGAGATCCAGTATAACCTGCACATCATGCTGCGGTTTGACCTCGAGCGGGCGCTGATGCGTGGCGCGCTCGAGGCAGAGGACATTGAGGAGGCCTGGAACACCCGCTTCGCGCTCGATTTCGGATATGAGGTTGATAAACCCTCGAACGGGATCCTGCAGGATGTGCACTGGTCGATCGGGCTCTTTGGCTATTTCCCGACCTATGCGCTGGGCAATGTCTATGCCGGATGCCTTCATACGGCCTTGCGCGCGGATATTCCTGATCTCGATGCGCATCTCGCGGCAGGCGACACGCGCCCGGCGACACTCTGGCTGCGCGACCGGCTCCAGCGCCATGGCGCGCTGCGCCCGCCGCGCGACACAATCGCGCTCGCCTGCGGGTTCTCGCCCGATGAAGGCCCACTGATGACTTATCTCGAGGATAAATTCAGCGGGCTCTACCGGCTCTGAACCTTCAGCGGCACGCGCAGCCGCGCGCGCAACCCGCCCAGCGCAGGGCTGTCATCGAGCACGAACGCACCGCCATGGCTGCGGGCGGCTTCGGCCGCGATGGCGAGCCCCAGCCCCACACCCCCCCGCTCGAAATTCCGCGCCTCATCCAGCCGCACGAAAGGCTCGCAGGCCCGCGCACGGTCCGCTTCCGGGATCGACGGCCCGTCATCCTCGACCGAGAATTCGAGGGACTTCCCCTGCACACCCAGACTGATCCTGACCTGCGCCCCGTGGCGCAGCGCGTTGCTGATCAGGTTGTCGAGCGCGCGTTCCACTTGTCCGGGCTGCAACAGGACATGCTCGGGCGCCGACGCGACCGGTGCGAAGGTGATTGGCGTGCCCGCGTTCTGATACCGGTCGACAAGATCCCTGACCAGATCGCGCGGCGCCACCACCTGCTCCTCCTCGGTCACATGCCCGCGCGTGTAGTCCAGAAAGCTGTTCAGCCGCGTCTCGAGATCCGAGATCTCGATCTCGAGGGCGGCGCGATCCTCGCCCTCCTCCATCATCGACAGGATCAGCCGCATGCGCGTGAGCGGCGTGCGCATGTCATGGCTCACCCCTGACAACATGACCTTGTGTTGCAGGCGCTGACGCTCGATCCGGTTGCGCATGTCGATGAAGGCATGCGCGGCGGCGCGGATCTCGCGCGCGCCGGCCGCGCGCAGCGGCACCCGTTCGCCGCGCCCGTAGGCCTCTGCGGCCGCCCCCAGCCGGCGGATCGGCCGGACCTGCAGCCGCAGGAACTGAAACGCAATCAGAGCCATCAAGGCCGAGGCGAGAAACACGATCACCAGCAGTTGATGCGGGTTCGTCGAGGTCACGATACGCCGCGGCATCGAGACCTGCAGAACCCCATGCACTGACGTCAGCCACAACTCGACAGCGCCGGACCGCCGCTGCAGATCCACGACGAGCGGCCGGTCCATCTCAGCGCGCAAAGTCCGGACAATCTCCCGCCCGGCCAGATCGAGCCGTTCGATCCGATCCACTAAAAAGGGCAGCCCCTCGAGATCCGTGATCTCGATCCTGATCTGCAGCATGTTCAACAGATCCGACAGGTCATCAAGAACGGCCTGAGGCGCGGGGCTCGCATCCATCCGAACCAGCACGAAGCGAAGATCATGCAGCACATTCGTGGTCATCTGCGCGGTGACGCGTTCGTAATGTCGCTGGATGAACACCACCGACAGGACGATCTGGATCACGATGATCGGCACGATCAGGATCAGGACGGCCCGACCGTAGAAGCTGTGGGGAAGCATGAATCTCAGCGCGGTTCGCAACATTGGGCAAGGTTAGGGCTTGATCGGTGCTCCCACAAGACGTCAAGACTGCTCGGAGGCTCGCCGCGCATGC
>SLKB01000354.1 GCA_007134805.1 Paracoccaceae bacterium | reverse complement strand
ATTCGTCACTTCGAAAGCCTTGGCGCTGGGGCTGCGCCCGATCGTGGTTCTCAACAAGGTCGACAAGCCCGCTGCCGAGCCCGATCGCGCGCTCGACGAAGTCTTCGATCTCTTTGCCAATCTCGGCGCCAGTGACGAACAGCTTGATTTTCCTGTTCTTTACGCAAGCGGGATCAACGGTTGGGCCGATGTCGAACTCGACGGGCCGCGCCTCGATATGTCGGCTCTCTTCGATCTGATCGTGGCGCATGTGCCCGTTCCCGCGCAGGTCGCGCAGCGCGATGACCCGTTTCGCATGCTGGCGACGACGCTGTCGGCCGATCCCTATCTGGGCCGCATTCTTACCGGCCGCGTTGAAGCGGGTAGTGCGCGCGCGGGCGAAACCATCAAGGCGCTCTCGCGCGATCACAAGAAAATCGAACAGTTCCGGGTCACCAAGGTTCTCGCCTTCCGGGGCCTTGGCCAGCAACCGATCGATGCGGCCGAGGCTGGAGATATCGTCACGCTCGCCGGCATGTCGAAATCCACTGTCGCCGATACGCTCTGCGCGCTCGAGGTCGAAACGGCGCTGCCTGCCCAGCCCATCGACCCGCCGACGATCTCGGTCACCTTCGGTATCAATGATTCGCCGCTCGCCGGGCGGGACGGAACCAAGGTGCAGTCCCGTGTGATCCGTGAACGGCTGATGCGCGAGGCGGAACTGAACGTCGCCATCAAGGTCAGCGACACGCCCGGCGGCGAGGCTTTCGAGGTCGCGGGCCGGGGCGAATTGCAGATGGGCGTGCTGATCGAGAACATGCGCCGCGAAGGGTTCGAGCTGTCGATCTCGCGCCCGCGCGTCCTGATGCGCGATGAGGCTGGCCAACGGCTTGAACCCATCGAGGAAGTCACCATCGATGTCGATGACGACTACACCGGCACTGTGATCGAGAAGCTCACTGGCCCGCGCAGGGGCGATCTGGTCGAGATGAAACCCGCAGGCGCTGGCAAGACTCGCATCGTCGCGAATGTGCCGGCGCGCGGGCTCATCGGGTATCACGGCGAATTCATGACCGATACGCGCGGCACGGGCGTTCTCAACCGCGTCTTCCATGAATGGGCACCTTACAAGGGCACCATCCCGGGCCGCCGCGAGGGTGTGCTGATCTCTATGGAAGATGGCACTGCCGTCGCCTACGCGCTCTGGAACCTCGAGGAACGCGGGCGAATGTTCATCAACCCGCAAGACCCTGTCTATCAAGGGATGATCATTGGCGAGCACAGCCGCGACAATGATCTCGAGGTGAACCCGCTCAAAGGAAAGAAGCTGACGAATGTCCGCGCCTCGGGCAGCGACGATGCGGTCAAGCTCACCCCGCCCACGCTGATGTCGCTCGAACAGGCGATTGCCTATATCGACGATGACGAACTGGTCGAGGTCACGCCCAAGGCGATCCGCCTGCGCAAGCGCTTTCTCGACCCGCATGAGCGCAAGCGTCAGGCCAAGGCCAGCGCCTGAAACTTTCTCTTGGCTTCGGCTTCGGCGCTATTGTCCGACCAGTCGCCCCGATGCCGCTCGTCCTGTCAGGCCAATCGAAGCGAGTGATTTCGAACACACGCGGCCCCAACCCGGGCCGCGTCAATGGCGTGCCAGACCTGCCTTGAATCGCTGCATGTTCGCCCTGTAGCCTGCGGCCGAGGCCAACAGCTTTTCGCGCGCGGCCGGAGCGAGCGTACGGACCACACGCGCAGGCGCGCCCATCACGAGCGCGCCGTCGGGGATGGTCTTGCCCTCGGTGACCAGCGCCCCCGCGCCGATCAGGCAGCCTGCCCCGATCACGACCCCATTAAGCACTGTCGCCCCCATCCCGATCAGCGACCCATCACCGATCGTGCAGCCATGCAGCATCGCCTTGTGCCCGATCGTGCATCGCGACCCGATGTTCAGAGGGTAGCCAATATCCGTGTGCAGGACGCAATTCTCCTGCACATTTGTCTCCTCACCCAAGACGACCGGTTCGTTGTCGCCTCGGAGCGTGCTGCCGAACCAGATCGACACCCCTTCCGAGATCACCACATCGCCGATCACATATGCGCCGGGCGCGACCCAGTAGTCGCCATTCTCGGGTACGCGAGGTGCGACGCCATCAAGCGCGTAGAGCATCACGCCGCTCCAAGCTTGCGCAAGCGTGCAATCAGGGCCGAGGTGTCCCAACGTCCGCCGCCCATGCTCTGAACCTCCTTGTAGAACTGATCGACCAGAGCGGTCACTGGCAGCGCGGCGCCGAACTCATCGGCCGCATCAAGGCAGATACCGAGATCCTTGCGCATCCAGTCGACCGCGAACCCATGCTCGAAGTGCCCATCCAGCATGGTTTCGTGGCGGTTGACCATCTGCCAGGAGCCGGCGGCACCCTGGCTGATCACCTCGATCACGGCGCGGCCATCCATGCCGGCCTTTTCCCCGAAGTGAAGCGCTTCGGCCAGCCCCTGCACCAGTCCCGCGATACAGATCTGGTTCATCATCTTGGTGATCTGCCCCGCACCGCTTGCGCCCATCAGCTTGGCGATGCGCGCATAGGCGTCGATGATGGGCGCGACGCGGGCGAAATCCGCCTCAGAGCCTCCGCACATTATCGAGAGCACACCTCCCTCTGCCCCCGCCTGTCCGCCCGAAACTGGGGCATCGACGAACCCCGTGCCTTGGTCGGCCGCGACCTTGTGCAACTCTCGCGTTACCTGCGCTGAAACGGTCGTGTGATCAACAAACACTGTGCCGGCGGCCATCGCCGCGAACGCACCCTCGTCGCCCAGGCAGACGCTGCGCAGATCCTCATCATTTCCCACGCAGGCGAGGACGACGTCGGCCCCCTGCGCTGCTTCACGCGGAGTTTTGCCCAAGCTGCCCCCGTGGCCCTTGACCCAGGCTTCGGCCTTCGAAATCGTGCGGTTGTAGACGCAGACTTCGTGCCCCGCCCTGCCAAGATGCCCGGCCATCGGCGCGCCCATCACCCCCAGCCCCAGAAATGCCAGTTTCGCCATTGCATCCCTCTCGAATTCTTGTGATTGCCCTGCCCGACCCCGTCCCATACCTATCAGCCCACTCTCGCCCGTCAATATGAAGGACCGCCGCCCTGATGTTCACACTGTTCCGCTGGTTGTTGAGAATCTTTGCAGCACTCGCGGTGGTTGGGGTGATGGCAGTGATCGGCGTCTATTTCTTCTTTGCCCGCTCCCTGCCTGACTATAACGAGGATTTCACGCTGCGCGGCCTTGCAGGCAAGGTCGAGATCGTGCGCAATATCCACAATGTCCCGCATGTCTTTGCCGAGGATGACAATGACGTCTTCTTCGGCCTGGGGTT
>SLKB01000406.1 GCA_007134805.1 Paracoccaceae bacterium | reverse complement strand
GCCGACAGTTTCGTCTTCTATACCAATTATGACAGCGCGAAAGCACAAGAGATCGACGCGACCGGCAAGGCCGCCTTCGTGCTGCACTGGAAATCGCTGCGCCGTCAGGTGCGGGTGCGCGGGCTTACCGAACGGTTCGAGGGGCCCGAGGCGGATGCCTATTTCGCCTCGCGCTCGCTCAAGAGCCGGCTGGGCGCCTGGGCATCGCAGCAGTCTCGGCCGCTGGCGTCGCGCGCGGCGCTGATGGCCGAGGTTGCCCGTCAGACCGCGCAGCATGGAACCAATCCACCGCGCCCCCCGTTCTGGGGCGGGATCTCCCTCACACCTGTCGAGATCGAGTTCTGGGCCGATGGCCAGTTCCGTCTGCATGACAGGTTTCAGTGGCGTCGTGGGGCGCTGGACGACACGTGGTCGATCCAGCGCCTCAGCCCCTGACACCCCTGCGTTGAGTAACTCCACTAGTATCGCGTAATAACAAGAAATCGACCTGCCCAAAGAGGCAATGCGACGGCAAGTGAGACATGTATGACTTCATCAGACGACGCAACGGACGACGTGCTCGACGGCGTGGTCAAGTGGTTCGATCCTGGGAAGGGATTCGGGTTCATCGTTTCTGACCAGGCGGGGGCCGATATCTTGCTGCATGCCAATGCGCTGCGCAAGTTCGGGCTGTCCTCGGTCTGTGACGAGGCGCGGGTGCGGGTGCGGGTGCAGCAGACACCGCGCGGGCTGCAGACGCTTGAGGTGCTGCGCGTGCTGCCCCCAGCAGATGCGCAGCCCGACGTGGAAATGCCCGAGCTGGAATGGCATCATCTCGACCAGTCGCTGCCCTTGCAGCCGGCGCGGGTGAAATGGTTCGACCGGGTGAAGGGGTTCGGCTTTGCCAATGTCTTCGGCTCCGGCGAGGATGTGTTCGTGCATATGGAGACGCTGCGGCGGGCAGGGTTTGCCGAAGTGCAACCGGGGGAGGCCATTGCCCTGCGTGTCAAGGACGGCGAGCGCGGCAAGATGGCCGCCTCGATCGAGCCCTGGGAGACCGCGGTCCTGCGCCCGCCCGAAAGCGACACCCCGGAGGAGTAGCGGATGCCGCGCGCGCTGTCGCTGATCGGGCTGGTGCTGGCCGTCTGGGTGCTTGGGCCGGGGGCGGCGCTTGCGGCGTGCCGCGATGCCCGCGTCGATCTGCGCGGGCCCTGGGGGCAGGCGCGCTTCTCGGTCGAGATTGCCGATACCGAGCCCGCGCGCGCGCGCGGGCTCATGCATCGCGACCATCTGCCACGATCGGGCGGCATGCTGTTTGTCTATGACGCGCCCACTGCGCCCTCGTTCTGGATGCAGAACACGCGCATCCCGCTCGACATGATCTTCGTGGATCCTGCGGGCCGCGTGAGCCGCGTGCATCACGAGGCCGTCCCCTTCGACACGACGCCGATCCCGGGGGGCGAGAACGTGCTGATGGTGCTCGAGATCAATGGCGGGCTGGCGCGCGCGCTCGGCATCGATGAGGGCAGCGAGATGCGCCATCCGCGGCTCGATCAGGACGCGAGCCTCTGGCCCTGCGACTAGCCCGAATTCTCGCGCCTGGGGTGAATTCGCTCTTTTCACGGGCGCGCAACGTCGCTAAGAGCCGAGGCGTCGGGGCGTGGCGCAGCCTGGTAGCGCGACGGTTTTGGGTACCGTAGGTCGTAGGTTCGAATCCTGCCGCCCCGACCAATGCGCGGCCACGGATCGCGGGCGCGGGGGTGATCAGCGGTGATCAGCATCGTCCAGCTTGCCTTGCTGCCCGAAAAGGTTATCTTAACGTGATAACAATGGAGGCAGTCATGCCGAAACTGGTCAAGCTCTACATACAGCAAGTGGCGATCGGCTTCGGGCTCTCGGCAATCTTCACGGTGATCCTGCTGTATTTCAATGTCGCCAATCTGCAGCGGTTGCTTCTGGGCTCGACCGACGGGTTACTCGGGCTGTTCCTTGTGTTCTTCTTCAACGGGCTCATCTTCGCGGGCGCGCAATTCGCGATCCGCATCATGCGCATGGGTCATGAAGATGACGATGATGATGACGATCATCGCGGACCGCCCGTGCATGTCGATCGGCGACTGGTGCCGATCCGTATCCCTCAACGCTCCATGCGCTGAGCCCGCTGGCCGGTGGACGTGGCGCCTCGATCATGCCCAGGCCCGTCGCGTCTCAGTGAAGGGTGAGGGAAAGCGGCAGGCCCGCAGCGACCGTGGTGGCGTGAATTTCCCGAGAGCCTGAATTTTCAGGTGGGCGCCAGATAACAGGACCAGGGCCCTGCCAGAGCCAGCTCCCTCGGAGATGCTTATCGGCCACTGGAAAAGGGCCACACACGCGAAGAGCAGAACCTGCCTGAGGGGAAGATATGCGCCCCTCTGCCGTCTGGCAAGGCTTGGTGTGAAAAACTCTTGACCGGCGTTCCTTCTCTGTTCAGGGTGCGGGTATGGTTGGCGATACGGATCTTTGCTTTGCGACACTGGCCCCGGGGCAGGCGCTCGCGCGTGGTGTGTGCCGCTGGATGTGCTCGATGGATTTCGCGGCAGTGACCGAGTTCGTGCCTGCGCGCGGGTTGCGGATGGATGTCATCGCACTTGGCCCGCGCGGCGAGATCTGGGGGGTGGAATGCAAGTCCAGCCGGTCCGATTTCACATCGGATCAGAAATGGCACGACTACCTGCCCTGGTGCGACCGCTTCTTCTGGGCCGTGCCCCCGGCCTTCCCGGCCGAGATCCTGCCCGACGGCTCGGGGCTGTTCCGCGCTGACAGTTTCGGCGCCGAGCTTGTCCGCGATGCCCCCGAGGCGCGGCTCGCGCCCGCGCGGCGCAAGGCGATGGTCCAGGCGATCGCGCGCGCAGCCGCGCTGCGGCTGTCGCGCCTGCAGGACCCGCATTCGGGATAGTCCCGCGCTATTGCCCCCGTTTTTTGGCATCCCGGCATGCAAGGCCGCCGCCCGTGCCTGCACGGGCAAGCGCGCGCGACGGGTGCGGGGACCCCCGCACCTTGAGCGTGCGCTTCCCCCCCTCAGCGCGCCAGATGCCAGAGCGCGGCACCATAGCGGTAGACAAGCGCCTTGACGCCCCGCAAGTGGTCCGGGGTCAGACGGATATGCGCGAGCGGGATGTCCTGCGCGCTGCAGGCCCCGCGCATAAGCTCGGCCAGCAGCATCCCGAAGACCGTTCCTGGGGCGATCCCGCGCCCGTTATACCCCGAAACCGACCACATCCCGGGTCCGTGCGCGACAAGTCGCGGCAGCGCGTCGGGCGTCGTGCCGATCCGGCCCCAGCCGCCGCGCGCAAGCGGCGTGCCGGCGAGCTGCGGAAAGATCCGGG
>SLKB01000364.1 GCA_007134805.1 Paracoccaceae bacterium | reverse complement strand
CGGTCGAGGACCGCGCGCGGCCCTTGCTGCAACAGCGATGGATCGGCCATTGTCGCCTGCTGAAAGGTAACGAAGGCCCGCGTCCATGCCGCAGCGGTGACCGCCTTGAAGGCCGCGCTGGCCTGACGCAAAGCAATCCATTCCTTCGTGGCCTTGAGCACCTGTCGCTCGAGCGTGCCGATATCGGTGAATTCCGGCCCCTCGACAAGGCGCTGGATCGCCTGGTTCACCTCGTCTGTCCCTGCCGCCAAGAACTGGGTCGGGTCGAGCATCTTGCGCAGCGTCTCATCGGCGATGCCATCAAGCGTCTCGCCATCTTTGCCCGGCACCATCTGCCGCCCGAGGGTCTTTGTCCAGTTTTCGGCCTGCTGCTGGCAGAGCTTCCAGTTGGCCTCGACCTCGCGCATCGCCTCGGTCCAGTCCGGGCTTTCGCCGGGTCTTGCTTGCATCGCCTCGGCCCCCTGCAAGAGCGCCGATGACCATGCGTCCAGAAACGGGTTGCCGGTCTTCATACCTTCAGCCATCTCGTGCCCTCATAATGCAGCTTCGTAGATTTCTAGCGCTGCGTCATAGGTCATCTCGCGCGGGTTGTTCACCAAAAGGCGGGTCTGCTTCATTGCATCCTCGGCCAGCATTGGCAGGTTGTTGTGATTGACCCCGACTTGGGTCAGGCGGGTTTGCATACCCAAGGCCGGACCAAGCGCCTTGAGCGCATCGACGAAGCCAAAGGCCCGCTGGGCAGTCGGCTTGCCGGCAAGCTCGGTGAAGACGATCGGCGCAAGCTCGGCATAGAGCCCCTGGGCCTCGGGCATGTTGAATTCAAGCACATGCGGCAGCACCAGCGCGTTCGACAGGCCATGCGGCACGTGGAAATGCCCGCCCAGCGGATAGGCAAGCGCATGCACCGCGGCGACCGGCGCGTTGGCAAAGGCCATGCCTGCCAGCATCGAGCCGAGCAGCATCGCACCCCTTGCGTCCCGATCCTCCGGCTGGTGGCACGCCGCGTGGATGTTGCCGCCAAGCAGTTCAAGCGCCTGCCGCGCGAGGCAGTCCGACACGACGTTCTTGCGCATCTTCGAGGTGTAGGCCTCGATGGCATGCACCATCGCGTCGATGCCGGTGGCAGCCGTGACGGCCGCTGGAAGGCCGATTGTCAGCTCGGCATCAAGGATCGCCCAATCGGGCAGCAGCAGCGGCGATACGACGCCCTTCTTCTCGGACGCTCCGGTGGTGACTATGGAAATCGGCGTAACCTCTGATCCCGTGCCGGCGGTGGTCGGGGCCAGCACCAGCGGCAGGCGGTCCCCTTCGACAAGACCCACCCCATACATCGCTGAAAGCGGCTGGTCGGAATTGGCCAGAACAGCGATCAGCTTGGCCGTGTCGAGCGAGCTTCCGCCACCGACCGACACCACGCCGTCGATCCCTTCGGCCCTGGCCTTTTCGACCGCACCAAGGATCATCGCCTCGGGCGGGTCAGCGACAACCTCTGCGAAGATCCAGACATCGATGCCGGCCTTGCGCAGCCCGTCGAGCGCTGCCTCGGCAAGGCCGAGTTCCATGATCATTGCGTCGGTTACGAAGGCGACCTTCCTGCAGCCGCGCCCGGCCATTATCTCGCCGATCTTTGCTGTCGCACCGACCTCGCAGAGGACCGAGCGAGTGGTCTGAAATGTGAAGGGTTTCATCGCAGTATCCTCATATTGGCGAGACAAGATTACCCAGCTTCGCTGTCAGCTTCATGTTTTCGGAATAGTCTACAGGGCAGTCGATGATCGAAACCGTGCCATCGCCAAGCGCCTCGTGCAGGGTCGGCAGCAGATCCTCGGTGCGCTCGACCCGGTAGCCCTTTGCGCCGAAGCTTTCGGCGAACATGACGAAATCAGGGTTGGTGAACGCGATCTCGGTCGCGCGCTGGAAATGCCGAAGCTGGTGCCATTCGATCAGGCCGTATTTGGCATCGTTGAAGATCAGAACGACGATGTCGAGCTTCATGCGCAGCGCCGTCTCGATCTCCTGGCAGTTCATCAGGAAGCCGGCATCGCCGCAGACCGCCACCACCTTTCGCTCCGGCAGCGCCAGCTTTGCCGCAATGGCGCCGGGCAGAGCGATGCCCATGGCCGCAAAGCCGTTCGAGATGATGCAGGTATTGGGTGCCTCGGCCTGATACATGCGCGCGATCCACATTTTGTGGGCGCCGACATCGGAGATCAGGATGTCCTCGGTGTCGAGCGCCTGTCGCAGATCCCAGATGATCTTCTGCGGCTTGATCGGGAAGGCGGTGTCGTCGCGGAACTCGCCGATCTCGCGCGTGATGACATCATGCAGCTTGTGCCCGCCGGAACTTGTCCGTGGCTGTGCCTTGGCGGCGATGCGACCGAGTGAATCCGAGATCTCGCCCACGACACCCGCCTCGAGAACGTAATGCGCGTCGACCTCGGCCGGGCTTTCGTCGATATGGATGATCATCTTGTCGCGGGCCGGGTTCCACCGCATTGGGTGATACTCGACCATGTCGACGCCGACGCAGATGATCAGATCCGCCTGATGGAAGCCGAAGGCGATGTAGTCGCGCGCCTGCAATCCGATCGAACCGAGGCAGAGCGGGTGGTTGAACGGGATGACGCCCTTCGCCATGAAGGTCGTCGCCACTGGCACGTTGAGCTTTTCTGCGAAGTCGACCAGCGCCGCCGAGGCACGTTCGCGCACGACGCCGTTGCCCGCCATGATGATCGGCGCCTTGGCGCGCGAGATGATGTCGGCAACCTGGGCGCATTTTCCGACGGGCGCGGTTGGCGTTGCTGCCGATTGCACCTTCAGTGGCAACAGGTCCTCGACCTCGGCCTGCGCGATGTTTTCTGGAAAATCGATGAAACTGCACCCGGGCTTTTCGGATTGCGCCGTCTTGAACGCCTTGCGCACGACTTCGGGGATGATCTCTGCCGCGCGGATCTGGGTCGAATACTTGGTGATCGGCTCAAAAAGATTGACCAGATCAAGGATCTGGTGACTCTCCTTGTGCATCCGCGTCGTTGCGCCCTGTCCGGCGATTGCTACAACGGGTGCGCGATCCATGTTGGCGTCGGCGACCCCGGTGACAAGGTTGGTCGCGCCGGGCCCCAGGGTTGAAAGGCACACCCCGGCGCGTCCCGTCAGCCTGCCATAGACGTCGGCCATGAACGCTGCGCCTTGCTCGTGGCGGGTCAGCACGAAGCGGATCGGGCTGTCGATCAGCGCATCGAGCAGATCGATGTTCTCCTCACCGGGCAACCCGAAAATGAACTCGACCCCTTCATTCTCAAGGCACCGCGCGAACAACTCACCGCCCTTCATGTCGCCTCCCTTGTTCCT
>SLKB01000312.1 GCA_007134805.1 Paracoccaceae bacterium | reverse complement strand
TGCAGACGCTCGGCAATGTGCAGGCGGCCTCGATGGTCGCGATGCAGGCGGGCGCGGATTTCATCAAGACCTCGACCGGCAAGGAGGCCGTGAACGCCACGCTGCCTGTCGGCCTGACCATGTGCCGCGCGATCCGCGACTACCACATGGCGACCGGCCATGCGGTCGGCTTCAAGCCTGCGGGCGGGATGAAGACCGCGAAGGACGCGTTGCTGTGGCAGGTGCTGATGCGCGAGGAACTCGGACGCGACTGGCTGCGTCCGGACCTGTTCCGGCTTGGCGCCTCGTCGATGCTGGGCGATATCGAGCGCCAACTGGAGCATCACGTGACTGGCCGCTACGCTGCCACCCATCGCCACGCCCCTGCCTGAGGACGCCATGCCCACGATTGCGGAGATCCTTGAGACCATGGACTATGGCACCGCCCCCGAGAGCACCACGATCGCCGAGGCGTGGCTCGCGCGCGGCCCCTTCGGTCATTTCATCGATGGCCGATTCACTGACCCGCATGCGCTGTTCGACACAACCAATCCCGCGACCGGCGCGCGCCTCGCGCAGGTCAGTTGCGGCGCCGTGCCCCAGATCGACGCGGCCGTGCAGGCAGCGCGCGCCGCACAGCCGGGCTGGGCCGCGCTCTCGGGACATGCCCGCGCGCGCCACCTCTACGCGCTGGCCCGGCAGGTGCAGAAACACGCGCGGCTACTTGCCGTGCTCGAGAGCCTCGACAATGGCAAGCCGCTGCGCGAGGCGCGCGATATCGACATACCGCTGGCTGCACGGCATTTCTACCACCATGCCGGCTGGGCGGAACTCGTGGCCGAGGAATTCCCCGCTCACGCCCCCCATGGCGTCTGCGGCCAGATCATACCGTGGAATTTCCCGCTTCTGATGCTCGCCTGGAAGATCGCCCCGGCACTCGCCGCGGGCAATTCGGTCGTGTTGAAGCCGGCCGAATACACTCCGCTCACGGCGTTGCTCTTCGCCGAGATCTGTGCCGAGGCCGGGCTGCCTGCGGGGGTGCTCAACATTGTGACCGGCGATGGCGCGACAGGGGCAGCGCTGGTCGCGCATCCGGATGTCGACAAGATCGCCTTCACGGGCTCGACGGAAGTGGGCCGCGAGATCCGCCGCGCGACAGCCGGCAGCGGCAAGGCGCTCACGCTCGAACTGGGGGGCAAATCCCCCTTCATCATCTGCGCAGATGCTGATCTCGATGCAGCGGTCGAGGGGGTAGTCGATGCCGTCTGGTTCAATCAGGGCGAGGTCTGCTGTGCCGGCACCCGCCTTCTTGTCGCCGAGCCGGTTGCGCAGGTCTTCGAGGCACGGCTGCGCGCACGCATGGACAGCCTGCGCATGGGCGACCCGCTCGACAAATCGACCGATATCGGTGCGATCGTCCATCCGACCCAGCTTACCCGCATCAAGGATCTGCTTGCGCGGGGTCAGGCAGCCGGCGCGGTGCTGCATCAGGGCAGCGCGCCCGAGGGCTGTTTCTGCGCGCCGGGTCTGCTGACCGATTGTGCCCCCTCCAACCCCTGCGCGGTCGAGGAAATCTTCGGCCCCATCGCCGTGCTGACGCGCTTCCGCACTCCTGACGAGGCCGTGACGCTCGCGAATGCGACCCGCTACGGGCTGGCCGCCTCCATCTGGTCGGAGAACCTGACCGTCGCACTCGATCTGGCCGCGCGGGTCAAGGCCGGGGTGGTCTGGGTCAACGCGACCAATCTCTTCGATGCCAATGCGCCCTTCGGCGGCATGCGCGAGAGCGGCTTTGGCCGCGAGGGCGCGCGCGAAGGGATGCGGGAATATCTCCGCCCGCCCCAGGGCACGCCGACCCCCGCCCCTGATCCGGCGCCGCAGTGCATGTCCCCCTCCAGCATCGACCGCACGCACAAGCTCTATATCGGAGGCGCGCAACTGCGCCCCGATAGCGGGTACAGTGTCGCAGTGACCCAGGGCGCCGCGTCCCTCGGCCACGCGCCGCAGGGCAGTCGCAAGGATATCCGTAACGCCGTCGAAGCCGCCCACAAGGCCGCAGGCTGGACCCGGATGAGCGGCCATGAACGCGCGCAGGTGCTCTACTTTCTTGGTGAGACCCTTCAGGCCGAGGCGGCAGCCTTCGCGCCCCATGTGTCCGCGCAGGAAGTCGAGGATTGCGTCGCCCGCGCCTTCTACTATGCAGCATGGGCGGACAAGTTCGACGGGCGCCTGCATGAGACCGCGCGCGCCCATGTCACGGTGTCTCGGCCAGAGCCTTTCGGTGTCATGGGGATCGTAAGCGCCGATGCCGCGCCGCTTGCGGGGTTCCTCTCGCTCGTGCTGCCGGCGATTGCGATGGGCAATCGGATTGTCGGTGTGCCCTCACGCACCCAACCGCTTGCGGCGCTTGAGCTTGCGCGCATCCTTGGCGGGGCGGATGTGCCCGGCGGTGTGGTCAATATCGTCTCGGGCGCGGCCGAGGAGCTGGGGAATGTGCTTGCAGACCATGACGATGTCGCGGCCTTCTGGCATGGCTGCCCGAAGCTTGCTGGCGTCTTCGAGCAGCGAAGTGCGGGCAACCTCAAGCCTGTCTGGGAAGTCCCGGATCCGCTTGCGCGCGGCCCCGAGTTTCTGGAGCGCGCCTGCCAGGTCAAGACGATCTGGCTACCCTATGGCGCGTGACGGCGGGAACGCGCTCAGGCCGGCACCTGGTTCGAGGGGATCCGCAGCCGGGCCGAGATCCCGTGAATCCCGATCAGCAGGAAGCAGATCTGGGTCATCGCCGCCGCAAGGTTGAAGGCCGTGATCAGGCTTGCAAGAACGCAACGGGCGGCCACGCATCGCAGCGCCGGAAACAGTACGCGGTGGACATGCAGCCGTCCGCGCACCAGCAGGAAGAAATTCGCGACATAGGTCGCGCAGCCCAAGCGACCGATCATCTGCAGATAGGGATGCAGCGTCTCGTGCAGTGGCGCGATCGTGCCGGGGGGCAGCATGGCATAGGTGAATGCGGTCTTCTTCTGCTCCTGGTTCTCGGGGGGTCAAGCTGACGATGCTCGACGAAGAGGGGCGTCAACAGGCGTAAGGGGCTCGCGTGCTTTTGCGCGCCTTCTAATGCGAGCACAGCGCGATCCCTGCCACGACGCAACCTGCGCCGAGCACCCGCTGGAAGTTGATTGCCTCGCCGAAAAACGCAGCGACAGTCAGGATCATCAGCGTCTCGGCCCCCATGATCGTGATGTAGACGACGGAAAGATCGCCACGTCGCAACAAGAACACTTCGGCGGCAGTGGCCAGAACGAACCCGCTGATGATCAGGACCAACGCGATCGAACCGCGGTCAAAGGCTGCGTATTTCATCCCGACGGTCGCGA
>SLKB01000336.1 GCA_007134805.1 Paracoccaceae bacterium | reverse complement strand
GCATGCGCGGCCCGCATGTCGGAGGCGAGCAGTATCATCGGAAGCTCGGGGTAGGCTTTCTTTACAGCGCGGAGCAGGTCGCCCGCGCGCTCGATCTTCAGATCCTGATCGACGATCACGAGATCGGGCATGTTGCGGGCGATTTCGCGCAGGGCAACAAGCTTCTGTGTCGCAGTCGAAACCGTGATCTGCGCCGATTGCAGGCGCCGCGAGACGATCCCGCGACTGATCAGGTGGTCACTCACCAGAAGCACGCGGCGCAATCTCTCGTCGATCGCCGGCACGACAACAGGCAGGGCCCCATCGGGGACAGGCATCTCGATGGAAAACCCGAAACAGGATCCCACACCGACTTCGGAATCGAGCCACATCTTGCCGCCCATCAGCCCCACGATCCGCTGGGTGATCGCAAGCCCGAGTCCCGCGCCGTCGAAGCGGCGATTTGCAGTATCCTCGACCTGGCTGAACTCCGAGAAGATGTGCTCCTGATTCTCCTTCGAGATACCGATCCCGGTATCCTCGACCGTGATGTTCACCACCTGCCCACGCGCCGACGCACCCACCCCCACCGCGCGGACCAGAACATATCCGCTTGCGGTGAATTTCAGGGCATTGCCGACCAGATTGGTCAAGACCTGTCGCAGGCGCGCCGGATCGGCCACGAGCCGCACGGGCAGGAACATGTCATAATCGAGGATCAGTTCGATATCGCGCTTCTGCGCCTCGCTGCTCAAGAATGTCATGACGTCGTGGATGGTCCGCTCCAGATCGAACGGCTCCGGGTGGAGCTCCACCTTGTCGGAGTCCATCTTCGCAAAATCGAGGATGTCGTCGATGATGCCCATGAGCCCCTTGCCGCTGGCATGGATGGTCTCGGTGTAGGTGCGCTGCTCGTCAGTCAGGTCGGTTTCTGCCAGGAGTTCAGCCATGCCGACCACACCGTTCATCGGTGTGCGGATCTCATGGCTCATATTGGCAAGGAACGCAGATTTCGCCTGTGCGGCGGCCTCCGCCTTTTCCTGCGCTGCGATGAGTTCGGCCTGATACCGCATCGTTTCGGTCACGTTCCGGACGAGCGAGACAATATCGCCATTACGCCCGCGCCGGTCCATCAGGCGCACACTGACCCCATTGCTGAAATGCAGATCGCATTGCGGTATATCCGGGCTCTGCCAGCGGAGGCACATTTTCTCGACCCAGTCGGGCGGGCTCTCCTCTGCCAGATCGACAAGCCCCTCGAAGGCGCAGATTTCGAGGATCCTCTGAAACCGGATGCCGACCCTGACCTCCGGAAACGCGCGGAACATGCTAAGATAGGCATGATTGGCAAGCAGCAGCGCCTGATCCTTGTCGAACACCGCGAAGCCGTCCGGGATCGTGTCGACCGCCTCGCCGAGGCGCATGGTGGCCAGTTCGATCTCACCCTGGGCCGCGTCAAGATCCTTTGAAACCCGCGAATTCAGCCCCTCAAGCGTCTGAGCATGCGTGCGCGCCTCGAGGATTTCCGTGCGCTGGGCGATAACCTGCTCCGAAAGCGTGCTCGCATGTGCCTTCAGCATCGCATTGGCGGTGCCCAACTCATGCTGCACCAACTCGTACAGGCGCTCGGCGCGCAGGCGCGCGCGACGCTCGCGCATCAGGCGATCCGTCATTTTTGGAGGATCTTTGTGTCTGGAAAACGAGGTGCGCGCATTCATGCCGCGAGTATCGAGCTTCTTTCTGAACGAAGCTTTAAGACCCATATCGGGCAAGCGAATTCTCGCGGTGCAAAGGCATGATCCGAGTGTGACCCGGCCCGCAGAGTGGCGCAAGCGTGGCAGACGCCCGGCGAACCCATGCCGCATCACGCGCTCTGGCATCTTTTCACGGGCCGGCGAAGGCTCTAGGTTCAAAGCCGATCCAAGGATGTCGCGCAGGTGAGTGATGCAGACCGACCCAGCAGTAATGGCGTTTCTCCTGTCGCGCAGGTCGCGGCCCGCGAAGATGCTCGATCCCCCGGTTCCGACCGAGCCCGACTTGCGCCCCTTGATCACGGCCGCCGCGCGCGTTCCCGATCACGGCAAGCTCGAGCCATGGCGCTTCATCGTGCTCGCGCGCACTGCCTGTGTGGCGCTTGCGGACGAGGTGGGTGCGCGCGCGGTCGCGCTGGGCCTTGACGATGCTGCACAGCAGAAGGCATCCGAGCCGTTTGCCAAGGCGCATCTCATCGTCACTGTGGTCGCAAGCCCCAAACCCTCCGAGAAGATTCCGGCCATCGAGCAGACCTTGTCGGCAGGTGCTGTCTGTCTTGGCCTTGTCAATGCAGCGCTCGCCTCTGGCTGGGGGGCGAACTGGCTTTCGGGCTGGCCAGCGCATGATCGCGCTGTGCAGGAGTTTCTGGGGCTTGACGCACATGAACTCGTAGCAGGCTTCATTCACCTGGGCACTGCGCGCGCCACACCGCCCGAGCGACCGCGCCCTGATATAACCGCGCTGACCGAGTGGCGCAGATGAGCGACGCCGGCAATCAACAAAAGCAAGGGAGCGCCCCATGATCTTCGCGTATCGCAACGCCGTCACGCAACTGCGCGACCCCCGCTATCGCCGACTCTTGTGGATCGGAATTGCGCTCTCGCTGCTGCTGCTGTTTCTGCTCTATGCCTTCGTGCTGCTGCTCGTGCAGTTGCTGATTCCCGGCGCACTGTTCCTGCCGATCACCGGGCAGGTGCAAGGGTTGTCGTCGTTATTCTCGCTCGGTTCGATCCTCTATCTGCTCGGACTTTCGGTGTTCCTGATGGTCCCTGTCGCCTCGATCTTCACCGGGCTCTATCTCGACGATGTGGCCGATGCTGTGGAGGCAGAGCATTACCGCGGCCTGTCCTCGCGCAATCGTGTTCCGCTCCGCGAGGCGATTCCGGATGGGCTGCGCTACTTCGGCGTGCTCGTCGCGTTGAACGTTCTGGGGATGGCCGTCTTTGCCGTGTCGAACGGCTGGGGGCTTGCGACCTTGTGGATCGTGAACGGGATTTTGCTGTCACGCGAATATTTCACAATGGTCGCCCGGCGTCGTAGTGACGCGGAGGGCGCCCGCGCGCTCTACAAACGCGATTTCTATTGGCTCTGGCTCCCCGGCGTGGTGCTTGCCATTGGGTTGAGCATTCCTGTCGTGAACCTCGCGATGCCGCTGGTGGGCGCCGCGGTCTTCACACATATCTACCACCGACTGCACCCGGTCGAGATCAGCGATGACGCGTGAGCGACTCGATCATGTCATAGGTGATTACTTCCGAGATGATGATTCCGGCGATGATCAGAAAGGCAGGAGTCGCGATGAAGGTCACGAGCTTGACCTTGCGCCACATCTGAACGTCCGAGGG
>SLKB01000286.1 GCA_007134805.1 Paracoccaceae bacterium | reverse complement strand
GGACGGGTGCGGGGCGGGGTGTTGGGCCGGTCGAAAAGCGGGGGCGGCGGCGGGGCTGCGGCCAGTGACGGCTCTGGCGCCTGGCTCTGGCGCGGCTGTGGCAGGCCTGGCAGCACATCGGGTGTGGTGGCGACCTCGGCCGTCGGCGCAGCATCGGCCATGGGCGCGTCGGGGGCTTCAGCAGGGGGCGGCGCACTGGGCCGCTGCGCCCAGGCGTCGACAAGCGCTGCGAGATCGGCATCCGCACTGCCGAGCGGGGCGGTCATGCTCAGCGCCGCATCGCCGCCTGCGCCGCCTGACGCCGCGCCATCCGGGGCCACTGCGGCCAGCACGACAAGATGCGCGGCCAGCGCGGCGGCCGTGAAGCCGAGAAACTCGACGCCGACCTTGATCATGGCCCCCCCTCCGCTATTGTGACGAGGTTGACCTCGACAATCCCGGCCGCGTGCATCTCGGCCAGCAGGCGGGCGAGCGCGGCTGCCGGAAGATCGGCATCGGCGCGCAGGGTCACCGGGCCGGGCCTGTCCGCGAGCCGGGCCAGCGCGTCCGCGCCGGTTGCCTCCTGCACGCGCAGCACCCCATCGGCGCCAAGCCATGCGGGCCGGGCCTGATCGGGCAGCGGATCGGTGGCCGCGCTGTCCGGCAAGGTGATGTCGACCGGGTCAGGCGGGGCGATCTGGGCGGTCATCAGAAAGAAGATCAGCAGCAGGAACACGATATTGATCATCGGCAGGACGTTTTCGCGCAGCGGGCGGCGGATCGGCGGGTTGAAACGCATCGAATCACGGCTCCATCACGACGAGATTGGCAATGCCGGCGTCGCGCAAGCGATCGCTGAGGCGCGTCAGATCCTGCACCCGCGCTTCCTCGCGCGGGCGCAGGATGACCAGTGCGGTCGCGTCTGGCATCAGCGGCGCGAGGGCAGCCGCAAGATCTTCTGCCGCAATCGGAGCGCCATTCAGCCAGAGGTTTTCGCGCGCGAACTCGACCAGACGCGGCGGGCCCTCATAGCGCGCCGCATCGCTGCCCGCAGGCGCGAACGGGACGCTCACATCCTGCCCGAACCGGGCCGCGAGCATGAAAAAGACGAGCAGCAGGAACACCACATCGATCATCGGGGTGAGGCTGGTGCGGCGGGTCGCGCGGGGCTCGGCGAAGTGGAACATCACGCGGCCCCCAGCGGAGCGGTGAAGATGCGTGTTGCAAGATCCTCGAGGTCAAGCTGCACGCGATCACAGATGCTTTCGAACCAGCTGAGCGCCATCGCCGCCGGGATCGCCACCGCCATGCCGGCGGCCGTGGTCAGAAGCGCCTGCCAGATGCCGCCTGCCAGCGCGGCCGGGTCGGCGCGGTTGCCGGCGGCCTGCAGTGCCTGAAACGCCTCGATCATGCCCAGCACAGTGCCCAGAAGCCCGATCAGCGGCGCGATCGTGGCGATGAGTTCGAGCGCGCGCAAGCCCCGGCGCGCCTGCATCAGCGCGCGCTTGCCGACACGCTCGGTTTCCTCGCGGGCGGCGGCGTCGGACAGGGCGCGGCTGAGCCGGGCCTGCATGGCGCTGCTGCTGACGCGTTCGCGCAGGCCATGGCGCGCGCGCATCGCTGCCAGCGCATCCTGCCGTGCCCCGTCGCGCCACTGGCTCAGCGCGCCCTCGGATGCGGCGCGCGACCAGGCGCCGAGGCGAAAGAGGTCCCAGAATTTCCAAAGGATCAGCGCCGTCGTGATGACCGAGAGCAGACCGATCACGCCAAGCGCCGGGCCACCCTGACTGAGGAATTCCCAAGGATCAGGCGTCATCACTGGCTCCCATTTGTTGCGCAACTGGTTTCGATCACGCCCACTGGCTGGCAGATCGGTCCGTCCGCGCTCTGCTGGAGATAGACGCGGATATGGAAGACGCGGGCCAGCAGATCCGCGGTCAGCACGCGCGCCGGCGGGCCGTCAGCCGCCACCCCGCCCTGCGAGAGCACGACCAGCCGGTCGCAGAACCGCGCGGCGAGCCCCAGGTCATGGATCGAGGCGATGACGCTGCGGCCCGCGCGCGCCTCCTCGCGCAGCGTCTGCATCAGGGTGATCTGATGCGCGGGGTCCAGCCCGGCCGCGGGCTCATCAGCGAGCAGGAGCGGCGTGTCCTGCGCCAGCGTGCGTGCGATCAGCACGCGCGCCTGCTCGCCGCCCGAGAGCTGTGTGGCCGCGCGCTTGCGAAACGCGTCAAGCTGCATGCGCGCGATGGCGCGGTCGATCGCGGCCTGATCGCGCGCGCCGGGGCGCTGGCCCGCCCCCAGATGCGGCAGGCGCCCCAGCGCCACGAGCGTCTCGACCGTGACCGGCCAGGCTATTTCGCGCTGCTGCGGCAGCCAGGCGGCGGCACGCGCGCGCGCGCGCGGCGAAAGCGCGGCCAGCGACGAGCGCCCGCGAAAGGGCATCAGCCCGAGGGCTGCGCGCATCAGCGTGGTCTTGCCCGCGCCATTGGGGCCGAGAAGCCCTACGAACTCGCCCGCGCCCACCGAGAGCGAAATGTCGCGGAGGACATCGCAGGGCCCGCGCGCCACGCTGAAATCGCTGAGCGTCAGCCCACTCATAGCCGCCCCTCGACGCGGGTCTTGTAGATCAGATGCAGGAACAGGGGCGCGCCAATGATGGCGGTCAGGACGCCCAGTTTCAGATCGCGCGTGGGCAGGATGACGCGCACAGCAATGTCGGCCATCAGGACGAGTGCGGCTCCGCCCAGCGCCGCGGCCGGCAGCAGCGCAGAGGGCCGTGCGCCGACCCAGGGGCGCAACAGATGCGGCACCACGAGACCCACAAAGCCGATCGCGCCCGCGACCGCTGTCGCTGCGCCCACCATCGAGGCCACGCCCAGCACCAGCACCAGCCGCAACCGCCCGAGGTGCACGCCCATGCTCGCGGCCGCATCTTCGCCCAGGGTCAGCGCATCGAAGCTGCGCGCGGTTGCCAGAAGCAGCCCCGCACCGAGGAGGATGAAGGGCGCCGCAATCGCCACATGCGTCATCGACCGATCCGCGAGCGAGCCCATCATCCAGAACACGATCTCGGCGGCCGCGAACGGGTTGGGCGAGAGGTTGAGCACCAGCGCCGTCAGCGCGCCCGCGAGTGCGGAGACCGCGATGCCTGCGAGGATCAGCGTGATCGACCCGCCTTGCGGGCCGGCGAGGATCAGGATCAGCAGGACTGCTGCCACGGCCCCGGTCAGCGCCGCCAAGGGCAGCGCCAGCAGATGCACCGCAGCAAGTCCGGTCTGCAAGGCCAGCACGGCGCCAAGTGCCGCAGCGCCCGAGACACCGATCAGCCCGGGCTCTGCCAGCGGGTTGCGCAGATAGCCCTGCATCGCGGCACCG
>SLKB01000260.1 GCA_007134805.1 Paracoccaceae bacterium | reverse complement strand
GGCCGCTCGGGGCTTGACGAAAAGGCCGCGCGCTCGCGCTGAGCGCTTGCCTGCCCGCGGGCGCGGCGATAAAGGCAACATGTTAAGCAATGCGGCGAGGGCAGGATGGGCGATTGGCTGCTGTCACTGATGGGCACGCCCGAGGGTGCGCGGCTCGCGACGATCCTCGCGCTCATCGCCGCAGTGGCGCATGCGGTCTTTGGCGCGCTGCAGAAGGGCGCGCATGATCCCTGGCTCTCGCGCGGGTCGATCGACATCGCGCTGACGGTCATGTCGGCACCGATCGCGATTTTCGTCTTCGGCGTGCCGGACCGGGCGATGTGGCCCGTGCTGCTGGGCGTCGTGGTGATCCATTTCCTCTACAAGCTGGCCATGGCGCTTGCCTATGAGCGCGCGGCCTTCACCGTGGTTTACCCGGTCGTGCGCGGCACCGGGCCGCTCGTGACAATCATCGCGGCGATCCTGGTCTTTGGCGAGCAATACACAGTGGTGCAATGGCTGGGCGTGCTGTGTCTTTCGGGCGGGATCCTGCTGCTGGCTCTGCGCAACCTGTCGGAGGAACGGATCGACCCGCGCGCGCTGCAGATCGGGCTTGTATGGGCGCTGGTGGGGGGGGTGCTCGTTGCCGCCTACACGACCTATGATGCCTGGGCGATCCGGCTTTCGGGCGATCCGTTCGGGTTTCTGGCGTGGTTCTTCTTCCTCTCCTCGATCGATTTTGCGATCCTGGGTGCCTGGCGCTACTCGAAGATGGGCGCCCGGCCGCGCCCCGGTCCGCTTCTGCTGCGCGGCGTGATCGGAGGGCTGATCGCCTATGTGAGCTTCGGGGCCGTGATGATCGCCACGATGATCGGCAAGGTCGGCGAGGCGGCGGTGCTGCGCGAAACCTCGACTGTCTTTGCGGCCCTCATTGGCTGGTTCATCCTGCGCGAGCGCGTGGGGCCGCGCAAGCTCGCGCTGATGGTGATGATCGCGCTTGGTGCGGTGATTGTGGAACTGGGCGGCTGAGCCGCGGCTAGAGCCGCGAGGAGAGGATGCCGGTATTGATCCCACCCATCCGCAACTCTCCGAAGAGCCGCTGATATTCCATTTTCGGGCAGCAATCCTCGATGACATCGAGCCCACGGGCGCGGGCGGCCGCAGCCGCCTCTTCACTGCGCACACCGATCTGCATCCAGATCGTGCGCAAGTTGGGCAGATGGGTCAGCGCTTCATCGACGATCGGCGGCACAAGCTCGGAGCGGCGGAAGATATCGACCATGTCCACATCCTCGGGGCACTCGGCCAGCGTGGCGCGGACGGTCTCGCCATAGAGTATTGCACCGGCCGCGGCCGGGTTGACAGGGATGATGCGATAGCCCTTGAGCGAGAGATAGCGTGCCACGTAATTGCTGGGCCGAACCGGGTTGAGCGAGACGCCCACAACGGCTATCGTCCGCGTGGACGTGAGGATGCGCTTGAGGATCTGGTCAGACGGTTTCATGGCTACAATGAATGGCTTGGCACCATGCCGGCATCAAGCAAAAAAAAGCCCGGCATTGAAGCCGGGCACAGGTGTGGAACGAGGGACAGTAACAAAGAAGACGCAGATGTTCCGGTCTTGCGTCACTACAAGAAATATGGAAGCGTCGAGCTTTTTCCAGATGCAGTCGCGCAACTGTGAGAGGCGCGCGACACGATCAGGGGCGTGGCTGTGAGGGCGCAGCACCTGCCCGTCCCGTGTATTTTCCATTGACGGCAGTCGTTTCGCGGCTGTTCCTTGCGTTGATCTTCACGCGTTGAGAACGGGCGCACCGTGTGCCTGTGATGCGACGTTCTGCCGCACTACAAGGGCGGGCGAAGGCCCCTTTGCCGGCCCCCTGGCCCGCATGCCATTCCCGCCTCAGCGCTTGCGCCGTTTCACGCCGCCGCGCTGGCCCGCGCGGCCGGCGGTCGAGCGCGGTTTGACGGCGCTGTCCACGGCGTCCTCAACTGCGGATTGCCGCGCCAGCGGGTCGTCGGCGACGGCGAGTTCGACCGCTTCAAGGCGCTTGATCTCATCACGCAAGCGTGCGGCTTCCTCGAATTCGAGGTTCTCGGCGGCCTTGCGCATATCAGTGCGCAGCCCCTCGAGATGGGCCTGCAGATTCGCGCCGGGTTTCACTTTTTCAACCTGCGCTGTCACGCGGGCCATGTCAGTGTCGCCTTTCCAGAGCCCGGCAAGCACATCTTCAACATTCTTTCGCACGGTCTGCGGTGTGATGCCATGCGCTTCATTATAGGCGATCTGCTTGTCGCGACGGCGGTTGGTCTCGGCCAGGGCGCGTTCCATCGAGCCGGTGATGCGGTCGGCATACATGATCACGCGTCCATCCGCGTTGCGCGCGGCACGCCCGATCGTCTGGATCAACGAGGTTTCCGAGCGCAGGAAGCCTTCCTTGTCGGCGTCCAGAATGGCCACCAGCCCGCATTCGGGAATGTCGAGCCCCTCGCGCAGCAGGTTGATGCCCACGAGCACGTCGAAAGCGCCAAGGCGCAGGTCGCGCAGGATCTCGATGCGCTCGATCGTGTCGATGTCGGAATGCATGTAGCGCACCCGAATGCCCTGTTCGTGCAGGTATTCGGTCAGATCCTCGGCCATGCGCTTGGTCAGCACAGTGCAGAGCACACGCAGGTCCCTGGCCGCAACCTTGCGGATCTCATCAAGCAGATCATCGACCTGCATCTCGACGGGGCGGATCTCGACCTCGGGGTCGAGAAGGCCCGTGGGGCGGATCACCTGTTCGGTGAAGACACCGCCCGTCTGTTCAAGCTCCCACGCCGCCGGGGTGGCCGAGACGAAGACCGATTGCGGGCGCATGGCGTCCCATTCCTCGAACTTCAGGGGGCGGTTGTCCATGCAGGAGGGCAGTCGGAAGCCGTGTTCGGCAAGCGTGAACTTGCGCCGGTAGTCGCCGCGATACATGCCCCCGATCTGAGGCACCGAGACATGCGATTCGTCGGCGAAGACGATGGCGTTGTCGGGAATGAACTCGAAGAGCGTGGGCGGCGGCTCGCCCGGGGCGCGTCCGGTGAGATAGCGCGAATAATTCTCGATCCCGTTGCAGACGCCAGTGGCTTCCAGCATCTCGAGGTCGAATTTCGTGCGCTGTTCCAGCCGCTGGGCTTCGAGCAGCTTGCCCTCGGCGATGAGCTGGTCGAGGCGCTGCTGCAACTCATGCTTGATGCCCTTGATCGCCTGCTGCAGTGTCGGGCGGGGCGTCACGTAATGGCTGTTGGCGTAGACACGGATCTTCTCGAAACTGTCGGTTCTGGCGCCCGTGAGCGGGTCGAATTCGGTGATCGTTTCAAGCTCATCCCCGAAAAAGGACAGCTTCCAGGCGCGGTCAT
>SLKB01000069.1 GCA_007134805.1 Paracoccaceae bacterium | reverse complement strand
TTCGAGGCTGACAAGCTCGCCGAGAATATCCGCGCCTTTGTCGAGGCTGTCTCGCGCGCGAAACCCACGGGTGCGAAGGGGGCCTACATGAAAAAGGTCTCGGTGAGCTCGAGCATGGGGCCAGGCGTCACGGTTGATGTGGCCAGCGCCACGCAACGCTGATCCTTCCGCAGATCGATGGAGAAGGGCGGCGCCCAGCCGCCCTTTTTGATGCGGCATCAACAGAGGGCTGCGATGATCGCGCAAACAAGCGCGGCGGCGCGTGCAGGGGTGCAAGAGTGCCGCAGCTTGAGACCCTTCGGGATCTGAGGGTGCGTCCCTACCAGCGCTGCAGCGCGGCCTCGTCGCTTGCTTTTGCGGCAACCCAGCCTGTGCTGTGTTGTGTCGTCTCACGCTTCCAGAACGGTGCCCGGGATTTGAGATAGTCCATCAGGAAATCGGCTGCGGCGAAAGCGTCGGCGCGATGCGCCGCGCCCGTAGCGACCATCATGATCCGCTCGCCTGGCGTGAGCACGCCGTAGCGGTGGATCACGAGGCAGGCGCCCAGGGCCCAGCGGGCGGAGGCCTCATCCGCAATGGCCTGCAGCGCGCGTTCGGTCATGCCCGGGTAATGCTCGATCTCCATTTGCTGCAACTGCCCCGCACCATCTTGCCGGACGATGCCGCAGAAGGTCACTACGGCGCCCAGATCCGTGCGCCCTGCCGCGAAACCCGCGCATTCCGTAGCGAAATCGAAGGGCGCGTGCTGCACGCGGATCTCTGGCACTGCAAGCATCTTCAGCCACCTGTCATGGGCGGGAAGAAGGCCACCTCGCGTGCGCCGGCAAGGGGCGCGCTGAAATCGCTGAGATCCTGATCAACCGCCACCCGGATCGCGCGCAGGTCCGAGAACGCCAGCGCGTGCCGTTCGTCGCGCGCGCTCAACTCCTGCACCAGATCAGTGACCGTTTCTGCGTCCGTCTCGAGCGTTTCGCGTGGCACGCCGATGCGTTCACGCACCCATGCGAAATAGAGGATGTCGAGTTTCATTTCGTCTCATCTTTCAGAAAGGGGAGGGCCTTGCGGAAATAATCCCAGCCCGAAATCAAGGTCAATGCCGCAGCAACCCAGATCAGCGCCAGTCCAAAGATCCAGACGGCATTGCCGCTATGCTGCGCCAGATCGACGACATTGACATCGGTAGTGCCGATATCGCTGAGGGTTGCGATCAGATCAGCATACGCGCGCTGGGAACTCGCCTCGCGCACATATTCAAGCCCCATCGCGAGGAACAGGATCGCGATCGCGGACATCTGGGCCGTGGTCTTCCACTTGGCGATGGGAGTGACTTTCAGAAGCCCCGCCGTATCGCCCAGAAATTCGCGCAAGCCCGACACGAAGACTTCGCGAAAGAGGATGACTGTCGCCGGCAGGATAAGCCAGGGATCCATCCCCGAATAGCCCGTGATGACCAGAAGCGCGATGACCACCATCGCCTTGTCAGCGATCGGATCGAGCATTGCGCCAAGCCGGCTCTCCTGTTTCCAGGCGCGCGCGAGATAGCCATCGAAAAAATCGGTGATCGCCGCAAGCGCGAACAGGATCAGCGCGAACCAGTCCGCCCAGGGTCGGTGAAAATAGAGAAACATCACGGCAACGCCAGGCGCGGCCAGCAGCCGCAGAACCGTCAGGACATTGGGAATGTTCCAGGTCATCGCGGGCCGTCCGCCTCGGGGTGTGATGAGTTCCTTCATGGCAGATAACCTGATCCTGCACCAAGGGAATTACAAGTCTTTCGTGCGCGGCTTCGCGGACAGTCCGGGACGCCCTCAGACGCGGCCCGCAAGCCATTGTCCGAGCATATAGTGTGCAATCGATCCGGGGCGCGCGGGCGTAAAGTGAGTGTGATCCCCAGACCATGCAGCGAGCACCGCTTCGCGCGACATCCAGCGGGCATCTTCAAGTTCAGCATCAAGCCTGATCTCACGGCAATGCGCCTTCGCGACACAGCCCAGCATCAGCGAATTCGGGAACGGCCATGGCTGCGAGGCGAGGTATCGCACTTCATGCGTTTCGATGCCTGTCTCCTCGAAGACTTCGCGCGCCACGGCGTTCTCGAGGCTCTCCCCCGGCTCGACAAATCCCGCAAGGGCCGAATAGAGCCCGTCCGGCCACCCCTGCGAGCGGCCGAGCAGGACCGAGTTTCCATGTAACACCAGCATGATGACAACAGGATCCGTGCGCGGAAAATGCCGCGCGCCGCATGCCGCGCAAAGCCGTTCCCACCCCCCCTTGACCACGTCGCTCTGCGCGCCGCATCGCGCGCAGAACCGATGGGTGCGGTGCCAGTTGAAAACGGCGCGCGCCGTGCCAGCGAGCGCGGCCTCGGTCGCGTTCAGTTCGATCATAGCAAGGCGCAGATCCAGAAACTGCGCGTTGCGTTCTGCGCCGGGATAGATCTGCACGCTTGGGTCGGCGAACATCGCCAGCGCCGCGCGGTCGAGCGCCTCGGGCTCCCAGTCGGAGATATCGGCGGCAAACAGGGGGCGGTCGTCCTGCTGGCCCAGGAACAGCCAAGGCCTTGACGCATGGCGCAGGATCGCATCCTGCGCGCCAACCCAGGCCAGCTTTGCCCCCGAGATTTGCGCCTTGCCGCGCCAGACCGGCAGCACCTGCACCTCTGGCCGGGCCTGGAGGCCTTGCAAGTAATCGGCTGCATTGCGCAACTCAGAGTTGCGATCCTGCCAGCTTCCATCAAACGCAAGTTGCATCTTGATCACTCGAACCGTGTTGCGTGGGGTCTGCCATACATCTCGGCTTTGAGCAATGTCGCGTGTGATGCAATCTCCAGGGGTGCATAAAGAAATCTCTGTGTTTGGAAGGACATGACTTGCCACATCACGAAAACATCACATTTGAGCCGCAATGGTTTCCTCAACTTAAGATAGATTAAGCTTAATGGAATACTTGCGAGTTCTTGGAAAATGAAGCGTTTGCGGCAACAACAGAACGCTGGGGCCGCCCGGAAAGGGGTCCGGCTGCGGATCCTCGAGACGACTGATCTGCATGTGCATCTGCATCCCTACGATTATTCCGCCGAGCAGCAGGATGCCGAGCGCGGTCTTGCGCAACTGGCCACTCTGATCGATCAGGCGCGTGCAGAGGAAGTCAACACCCTGTTGTTCGACAATGGCGATTTTCTGCAAGGCACCCCGGTCGGGGATTTCATCGCCTATGATATGGATCTGCGTGACGGCATGCCGCATCCGGTCATCGCTGCGATGAACGCGCTCGAATATGACGCCATCACGCTTGGGAACCATGAGTTCAATTACGGGCTCGAGTTTCTGGAGAAGGCCCTCGCGCAGGCCGACTGCCCTGTCGTTTCGGCCAATATCCTGCGCGCGACCGGAGCTGAGCCGTTGCAGGACCGGCATATGGTGGCCCCCTATACTATGCTGGACCGCGACCTGCGCGATGCTCATGGCCAGACCCATCCGATCCGGATCGGGGTGATCGGCCTTGCCCCGCCGCAGATCACCTTGTGGGAGCGGCAGCATCTGCGCGGCCGGATTCGGACGCGCGACATGGTCGAGGCCGCGTGCGCCTGGGTGCCCGAACTCCGCGCGAAAGGTGCCGATCTTGTGGTCCTGCTGGCCCATAGCGGGATCGGGCCGGATGAGCCCGCCGAGAATATGGAGAACGCGCTGATCCCCCTGGCGCAGGCGTCAGGGGTTGATGTGATCCTGGGCGGGCACAGCCATCAATTGTTCCCGTCGAATGCCTTCGGGGAGCATCCCGATATCGATATCGCGCGCGGGACGATCTGCGAAGTGCCGGCCGTGATCAGCGGAAGTTTCGGCACGCATCTTGGCGTTGTCGATCTGACCCTCGAGCGCAATGAAGACGGCTGGCAGGTCTCGGATGCCAGATCAGCGCTCCGCGCGGTCTCGGATCACTTCGAGCAGCGGGTCGTCCCGAAACCCGATCCCGCCGCAAGGCCCTTTCCAGCTCGGCATTGCAGCCCGGCTGTTCGCCGGATCGTCGCGCAGACCCATGCGAAAGTGCTCGACAGCCTGCGGCAGCCCATCGGCGCGACGAGCGCGCCTATCAACAGTTTCTTCGTCTATCTGGGGCAAAGCGCTGCGACAGCGCTCGTGGCGCAGGCGCAAGAGCGCTTCGTGCGGGAGCATCTGGCCGCGCCCTTTCCCGCGGATCTGCCCGTCATATCGGCTGTTTCGCCGTCCAAGGCGGGGGGACTTGGCGGAGCGCAGAACTTCACCGATATCGAGCCGGGCGCGCTCACACTGCGCTCGCTCGCCGATCTTTACGTTTTCCCGAACAGTGTCGCCGCCCTGCGTCTGACCGGCGCCCATCTCCTGTTGTGGCTTGAGCGGTCGGTCTCTGCCTATCATCGGTTGCGCCCGGGTCAGGGGCGGCAGCCACTCATGAACCCGGCCTTTCCGGGCTATAATTTCGAGATTCTATACGGTCTGGAATACGAGATTGACCTCAGCGCGCCGCCTCGTTTTGGGCCGGATGGGGCTGTGCTTGATCTTCGGGCCTCGCGTATCCGTAATCCACGTTGGAATGGGGCGCCGCTCGATCCCGCAGCCGAATTCATCGTCTGCACCAACAGTTTCCGCGCCTTTGGGGCAGGGGGCTTCGCTGGAACTGGCGGCGAGACCCTGGCGCTCACACAGCTGGCCATCATCCGCGATGCGCTTCGCGCGCATGTGGTCCGTGACCGCGTGGTGGATGTCGCGTCGCGCGCGCCGTTCCGCCTGCTGCCGATGGGACAAACCACTGCGACCCTTCGAACAAGCCCGAACGCGACGGGCCATCTCCACCTGATCGAAGAGTTCGCGCCCCGGCATCTGGGGCGCGATTCCTGTGGCTTTACCTTGCTGGGCATCACTTTGTGACTTGCCTCCCGGCATGTCGGGTTCACGCGTTTGTTCAGCCCCGACCGCAACAGCTGCAATCCGCGCGCCGTGCGATTCGCATGTAACGCGTCTCGGCGAAAAGCGCGTCATAGATCAAGAGCCGCCCCCGCAGCCCTTCGCCGGCGGCGGTGATTTCCTTGATCGCCTCCACTGCCATCATGGCGCCAAGCACACCGGGAAGCGGCGCAATGACACCCGCCTCTGCGCAACTTGGCGCAAGGCCATCTGCCGGGCGCGTGGGGAAGACACATTCGAAACACGGCGCGTTCATCGCCGGATCATAAAGGCTGAGTTGCCCCTCCCATTGGGTGATGGCGCCGGCGATCAGAGGTTTTCGCGTTGCCACCGCAGCACGGTTGACAGCGTAGCGCGTGTCGAAATTGTCGCTGCCGTCAAGGATGAGGTCATAATCGTCGAAGAGCGCGTCGGCGATATCTGGGGCGAGGCGCCGCTTGTAGGGGCGTATCTCGATGAAAGGGTTCAACGCCTCGACTGCTGCCTGTGCCGAGAAGACCTTAGGCACGCCGATCATGTCGTCCCGGTGAATGACCTGGCGCTGCAGGTTGGACCCATCGACCACATCGTCGTCGATGACCCCGATCCGCCCAACCCCGGCGGCGGCCAGATAGAGCAGTGCGGGCGAGCCGAGCCCGCCTGCCCCCACCACGAGAACGCGCGCGGCCTTGAGCTTCTTCTGCCCTGCGCCCCCTATCTCGCGCAGGACAATGTGGCGGGCGTACCGGTTCAACTCAGCCTCGCGAAAGCTGTCGGAGCGTATGGGAGCTTCCTCAGCGGAGCCGGGCGTGGCCCTTGCGCGCAAGCGATGCACAGCACTTCGATAGAGCGCGACGAGCCCGGCCAGCCCGCCAAGGATCAGCCAGGGGCGAACATCCCCGCCCGTGGCCTGACGGAGCTCTGCCGTCTCGGGCAGGACCAGATGCATCAGCAGAACGCTCAGATAGACAAACCCGATCATGACGAGCCGCGCACGGACGGGGGCCTTCATCACCCAGCCCAGCACCCAGAGCGCCGCCATCAGGAAAAATACGAAACCCATTCACTTTGTCCCGGTCGAGCCATACCCACCCGTTCCGCGACCTGTCGCGTCGAGCGCATCGGTCAAGCGGAATTCTGCGCGGGCCACAGGCGCGATGACGATTTGCGCAATCCGCGCCCCGTGCTCGACTCGAAACGGCTCTTGCCCGAGATTGATCAGGATGACACCGAGCGGGCCGCGATAGTCGCTGTCGATCGTCGCAGGCGCGTTCGGCAGCGCGATCCCCTTGCGTAAGGCAAGGCCAGAGCGCGCGCGGATCTGCATCTCGAAGCCTTTGGGGATCTGGCAGGCGAGCCCCGTTGGCACCAGCGCGCGCGCGCCCGGATTAAGCACTAGGCCCGCAGCGCGCTGTTCTGCCGGCAGGTTGGCGCGCAGATCGGCACCGGCGGCGCCCGCGGTCAGATAGGCGGGCAATGCGACATCAGGGTCACCGCCGGGCAGGCGGAGGAAGCGCACGACCGGGGTCATTTCAGGGCCTCGACGATGCGCGCGGCAAGGCGATGTGCCACTTCGGTCTTCGGCAGGCTAGGCCAGTCTTCGCGGCCCTCGGCGGTGATCAGGTGTACCGTGTTGCGCGATCCGCCCATAATCCCTGTGCCGGGCGAGACGTCATTTGCCACGATCCAGTCGCAGCCCTTGCGTGCACGTTTTGCTGCCGCCTGTGCTACGACATTCTCCGTCTCGGCGGCGAAACCGATCACGAGCCTAGGCCGCAAGGCGTGGTGCGAGATCGTCGCAAGAATATCCGGGTTCTCACAGAATTCAATTTTAGGAGTTCCTTGGGCGCCTTTCTTGATCTTCTGCGTGAAGTTTTCCTGCACGCGCCAGTCGGCCACGGCAGCCGCGAAGATCGCCGCATCGACTGGAAGGGCGCCGAGCGATGCCTCAAGCATTTGTGCTGCGGTTTCGATCCGGTGCAGCGTGACCCCGGGGGGCGCGGGAACCTGCGCGGGGCCTGTAACGAAGACGACTTCGGCACCCAGATCGCGGAGGGCTGCGGCCAGCGCAGTCCCCTGCGCCCCCGAGGAGCGATTGGCGATGTAGCGGACCGGATCAATCGGTTCATGCGTGGGCCCAGATGTCACAAGGATTCGCGTGCCGGAAAGCGGACGCGGGCCGAGCGCCCCGATGATGGAATCGATGATCTCGGTCGGCTCTGCCATGCGGCCGAGCCCGAATTCACCACAGGCCATGTCGCCCGCATTCGGTCCGATCATGCCAATACCATCGGCGCGGAGCTGCGTCAGGTTGCGTTGCGTCGCTGGATGCTCCCACATCCGCACATTCATCGCCGGCGCGATCAGCACAGGTTTGTCTGTCGCCAAGAGCAGCGTCGAGGCAAGATCACCGGCTTGGCCTGTCGCCATGCGTGCGATGAGATCTGCCGTGGCAGGTGCGACGACAATCAGATCCGCCTCGCGCGAAAGCTGGATGTGACCCATCTCAGCCTCGTCCTTGAGATCGAAGAGATGCTGAAAAACCCGCGCTTCCGACAGCGCCGCCACCGACATCGGTGTCACAAATTCAGTGGCCGCTTTCGTCAGCACCGGGATGACCGAAGCCCCTGCGCGCCGCAGCATGCGGATCACTTCAAGGCATTTATATGCGGCAATCCCGCCCCCGATGATCAGCGTGATGCGTTTTCCTTGCAGCATCGCGTCCCTCCAGACCTTGCCTTGCCTGTCAGGCATACGCGCTTGACGAACGAAGCGGAAGCCCCGCGAAACGTTCAGCGGAAGGCGTCACAGGGGTCGGGGCGGGGGTGCGGGTCAGTGATCAGCCAAAAATTATGGGGCGGGGCCGCATCAAGCGCCACTTCGTATTGCCCAAGCGACAGGACATCCAGATCTGGCGCCGCCTGTCGCAGCTTTGCAGGGGCGCCCCAATCATTTCGTGTGTGAGCAGTTCCCGTGATCACGACCACTGGCCCACCCGTCGCCTCATGGGCCTCGTGCGCGCTGGCTGCCAGTTCGGCATCGCGCCACCGCTGGATCGCCACCATGTCAGGCAGCATGGATTCTGGCAGCGCATCGCAATGCGCGCGCGCCTGAAGCTGTTCGCGATGCTCTTGAAGTTCGGCGTCGAGCTCCGTGTCCAGACCGAAGCGGCGCGCGTCACCCGAGAACAGTTCTGTCAGATCGCCGCCCATCGCCTCGCGCGCTGCATCGCGCGGGACCGCAGCGCCGAAAATTGCAGCTGACGGGCTGGCCTCGAACAGCGGATAGTACATCGCGAAATCAGGCCAGCCCGACGATTCCCAGTCGAGCAGACGCGCCAGTTCATCCTGATCCGGCAAGGGCCGCTCGATGCGCGCCGCCTGATCAGGCGTCAACATTTCGAACACGAGCGCGGTCGGGGCTATGTTATCAATTGCCTGCAACTGGTTCGCATGATGCGCTGGGTTGTCATGCACCTCGCCAAGGAACACGACATCAGCCGCGGGCAGCGAGGTCAACTCATCCGACGTTATTTCCGCCGCGAGGGACGGGGACGCGATCACGCTACATAGTGCAAGGGCCGTTTTCATGCAAGGAAGTGAAAGACTTCCTTGGACTGGCTTTCCAAAGACTTGCGCATCTTCTGAAATGCCGCTGCCTCGACCTGACGCACGCGCTCTTTGGAAAGGCCAAGCTCTTCGCCAAGCGATTCAAGCGTGCGCGGATCTTCTCGCAGCTTGCGCTCGCGCACAATGAAACGCTCGCGCGCGCTGAGGCCCTGCATGGCATCAACCAACCAGTCGCGCAACTGCGCCATGTCATGCGCCTGCTCGACCTCGACCCCCGCCTGTGGGCGATCGTCTTCCAGCACGTCGATCCACTCGCGCCCGTCCTCGTCACTCGATTGAGTGGCGTTGAGCGAGTAGTCCGATCCCGACAGGCGCCCTTCCATCATCTCGACATCGTGCAAGGGAACACCCACCTCGCGCGAGATCATTGCGCGGAGTTGGTGCGGATCAAGTTCTTCTCCGCGCGCCATTGCCTCGCGCTCGAACTTAGCCTGCACACGACGAAGATTGAAAAACAAGGACTTCTGGCTCGACGTTGATCCCGTGCGGACCATCGACCAATTGCGCATCACATAGTCTTGAATGCTAGCCTTGATCCACCATACAGCGTAGGTCGAAAAGCGTACCCCGCGATCCGGATCGAACTTGTCTGCGGCCTTCATCAGGCCAAGCCCGGCTTCCTGGATAAGATCGTTCATCGGCGCACCATACCGCCGAAATTTGCCCGCCATCGAAATTGCAAGCCGCATATAGGCCGTGATAAGGCGATGAAGGGCAGCTTCATCGCGATGATCACGCCATGCATATGCAAGTTTCAGCTCAGTTTCAGCATCCAGCAATTCTGCTTTCATGGCGAGGCGGGACAGTCTCCGGTCGTCTGAAAAATCGAGTGCCATGATGTTCCCCTGCAGTCATAATTACCAAGTATACGCGCAGAAGATGCATTCGGTTCATCTTCTGTGAAACTTTATTGCGATCGCTGCTAACAGGGTGTGCGCAGGGTTTAACCATATCGAAACCTTCTGCCGGTCTATCTTGGGGAGGTGGTCGAGCGGGGATGGGGATGATTGCGCGGGTCCTGACCGTGGCATTTGAAGGGATCGAGGCGCGCATGGTCGAGGTGCAATGCGCGCTCTCGCCGGGCATGCCGAGCTTTCAGATCGTGGGCCTGCCCGACAAGGCCGTGTCCGAAGCGCGCGAGCGGGTGCGTGCGGCGCTCGCGGCGCTGTCGATCGCGCTGCCCTCGAAGCGGATTACGATCAATCTGTCGCCTGCCGATCTGCCGAAGGAAGGCTCGCATTTCGACTTGCCGATCGCGCTGTCGCTGCTTGCGGCGCTGGAAATCATTCCCCGCGAAGAACTGGCCGAGATTGTAGCATTGGGCGAGTTGTCGCTCGATGGCGCCCTGGTTGCCGTGACCGGGGCCCTGCCGGCAGCGATGGCAGCGGCCGAGCATGCGCAGGCGCTGATCTGTCCGTCCTCCTGCGGGCCAGAGGCGGCCTGGGTCGAGGCGGCGCGCGTGTTCGCGCCGGCAAGCCTGATGCAGGTGATCCGCCACTATTCGGGGCAGGCCCCCCTCAGCCCCGCGCGCCCCGGTGAGGTTCAGCCAGCAGTGGCGAGCCGTGATTTCCGGGATGTGAAGGGCCAGGAGCGCGCCAAACGCGCCCTCGAGATCGCGGCCGCGGGGCGGCACCACATGCTGATGCTGGGCACGCCCGGGTCAGGCAAGTCGATGCTCGCCGCGCGGCTTCCGGGGATCCTGCCGGATCTGAGCCCGACCGAAGCGCTCGAGACTTCGATGATCCAGTCGATCGCGGGCTTGCTTGTTCAGGGCGGCATCTCGCGCGCGCGCCCCTTCCGGGAGCCGCATCACACGGCCTCGGTGGCCGCGATCGTGGGCGGCGGCAAGGGCGCCAAGCCCGGCGAGATCTCGCTTGCGCATCATGGGGTGCTCTTTCTCGATGAGTTGCCGGAGTTTCCGCGCATGGTCCTGGAAACCCTGCGCCAGCCGATCGAGACGGGCGAGGTCGTCGTGGCGCGGGCCAATGCGCATATCCGCTACCCGTGCAAATTCCTTCTGCTCGCGGCCGCGAACCCCTGCAAATGCGGGTATCTCTCCGATCCGAGCCGTGCCTGCGCTCGTGCACCCGGGTGCGGAGAGGACTATCTGGGACGGATCTCGGGGCCGCTGATGGACAGGTTCGATCTGCGGGTCGAGGTGCCGCCTGTCGCCTTCACAGATCTGGATCTGCCCGCCTCGGGCGAGTGCTCGGCCCGGATCGGCGCGCGCGTGGCCAAGGCGCGCGCCATTCAGGCGGTGCGCTTCGCGGCCTATCCCGGATTGCGGGTCAATGCTGATGCAGAGGGCAGTCTGCTCGAAGAGGTTGCGCGCCCCGATCCGGAGGGGCGCGCGATGCTCACCCGCGCGGCCGAGCGCTTCGGTTTGAGCGCGCGTGGCTATCATCGGCTGTTGCGGGTGGCGCGCACAATTGCGGATCTCGCGGATGCCACTGAGGTGCGTGCTCCGCATATGGCAGAGGCGATCAGCTACCGGATGCAGGGCGTGGCGGAAGCTGCGCAGTGATGAAGGCCGCCGCCTGAACCAGCGCTGCGCGCGCCTCGGGCATCCAGGCGTGGAAGAACTGCCAGACATGGGGCAGGTTGCCCCATTCCTGATGGGTGACCTGCCCGCCCTGCGCGCGCAGATGCGCAACCATGCGCCGGGCGTCGTCGCGCAGCACCTCGCTGCGAGCATTCTGGATCAGGACCGCCGGCGCGCCCCCAAATCGGGCAAAAAGCGGCGAGACGCGCGGGTCGGCCGGGTCGGCCCCGGCGAGCACCCGGTCGCGCAACTGGAACAGCCGCTCGACCGGCAGGAGCAATTCGGAGCGTGCGTTTTCCCGGATCGATGCCCCCGATACGGTGAGATCGGTGAAGGGCGAAAAAGCAAAGGCGCAGCCGGGCCGAGGTGCATCCTCGGCGCAGAGCGCGCCGAGCAGGGCCAGCGCCAGCCCGCCTCCGGCTGAGTCGCCGCCCAGCGCGATCGCGCCTGGCGCGTGCCCGCGTGCGATCAGCGCCTGCCAGACAGAGCGCGCGTCCTCGAATGCGGCCGGGAAGGGATGCTCGGGCGCAAGCCTGTAATCCGGCAGGCAGACCGGCAGCCCCGACTTGCGCGCGAGGAACGCCGCGAGTGCTGCATGTGTGCGCGGATTACCCATCACGTAGCCGCCGCCATGCAGGTAGAGGATGAAGGGCGCGCCGCGCTCTGGCTGTGCGGTCCAGAGCGCCGGCACATCATGCCCGGTCGTCTCGAACTGGTCCGCGACGAAATTCTGGTAAGGCCGGCCGCGCGCATTGACCCAGGCGGCGCGTTCGAACCAGGCGCGCGCGGACAGGCTGTCGCGCTGCCGACCCAGCGAGCGGCGCACCCCATGCCGCAACAGCACACGGAACACCTTGAGTTGCCAGCTCATCGGCGCTTGGCCTCGATCGCCTCCCAGATGAGCGCGGCGCCATTGGTGCCGTCAAACCGTTCGAGTTCCTGCAGACCAGTGGGCGATGTCACGTTGATTTCGGTCAGATAATCGCCAATGACATCGATGCCGACAAAGATCTGCCCCTTTTCGCGCAGAAGCGGGCCGATGGCGGCGCAGATCTCGTGGTCGCGCGCTGTCATCGCGATCTTTTCGGGGCGGCCGCCGACATGCATGTTCGAGCGCGTCTCGCCATCAGCGGGGACGCGATTGATCGCGCCGATCGGTTCACCATCGACCAGGATAATGCGCTTGTCGCCTTGCGTCACGGCGGGCAGGTATTTCTGCGCGATCATCGGCTCGCGGCTGATCGTCGTAAACAGTTCATGCAGCGAGGAAAGATTCCGGTCGTTCGGATCGAGCCGGAACACGCCCGCACCGCCATTGCCATAGAGCGGCTTCAAAATGATGTCGCCATGCTCGGCCTTGAAAGCGCGGATGCTGGCCAGATCGCGCGCGATCATCGTGGGTGGCGTCAGACCCGGGAAGGTCAGGACCAGAAGTTTCTCGGGGTAGTTGCGCACCCAGAACGGATCATTGACCACAAGCGTTCCCGGATGGATCAGGTCGAGCAGATGGGTTGTTGTGATATAGCTCATGTCGAAGGGCGGATCCTGGCGCAACCAGACGATATCGAGAGCGGAGAGATCGCACAGCGCCCTCTCGCCAAAGCTCACATGGTTGTCCTTGACGGCTTGCAGCGTCATCGGCCGTGCAAGCGCTGCCACGCGCCCTTCTCGGAATACCAGCTTGTCAGGTGTGTAGCACCAGATCTCATGCCCGCGGGCTTGCGCCT
>SLKB01000010.1 GCA_007134805.1 Paracoccaceae bacterium | reverse complement strand
GGCTCGTTGTGGTGCGCAACCGACGAGCGCAACAGCGCTCAGGCCAAGCAGAACCATTCGGCGAGAGGTGACATCGGACATCGGGTGCTCCTGTTTCCTTGAGCGCGGCGCAGACCCGCGATGCGCTCACGTTCGTGTCGGGTGTGCTCCAGACCCGCACCTTTGACTGGCGCTTGCACGACATGCGCGCAGAGCCTCGTTTGATTAAAAGTGGTAGATAGCGCAGAATCGCCCATTTTCTCAAGATTTTTCAAGCCGCAGCGCGCGCGGGCCAGTGAGACGGGCCTGTTTCAGGAAGGCTGGGCCAGCGCGGGGCCGGCCCAGCCTAGTCTATCAGTTCGGGGCAATGCGATAGATGTTTCCTTCGTCGATGGCCGTATACAGCGCACCATCAGGCCCCTGAACAAGTGCCCGGAAGCGCCCTCGGTCCATCGGGATCGGCATTTCCATCACGTCATTGACTGACAGCCCGTCCTCGGCGATGTCGATCAGGTCGATGCGCTGGCCGACCGGGGTGCCGCCGAAGCCGATACCCATGAACCCGACAGCCATCATCCCTTCCCACTCGCCCCATTGTTCGCCCGTGAGAAAGACATTAGCGGTCATCCCCTGCGAGAGCCCGCTATTGGTCCATGCGGGAGGCATTGCATCGGGGTAGGTTTCGAAATCGGTCATCGGCATGTAGGCCGCACGCTCGGCCGGGTCCATCGCCTCCATCTGGACAGGTTCATAGCCGCAATACCCATCCGGACAGTCGCCCCGCCCGGCCATGTTGGGGCGTGGATCCCATCCGCCATTCCCGCCGGGCACCAGCGCCGTGATCTCGTCGGAATGCCATGGCCCGTGCTCGGCCGCGATCGGTTGGCCCGTGTCGGGATGGAAGGCGATCCCCTGCACGTTGCGGTGCCCATAAGTGTAGATTCGCGGATCGAAGCCCTCGGGCGCGTTGTTGCCCTCGGCGGCGTTACCGTCGCGGTCGATGCGGATGACCTTGCCGCCCAGCATCGTCGGGCTTTGCGGCACATCCGCGCCGTGAATATCGCCGGTCGTCAGATAGAGAAAGCCGTCCGGGCCGAAACGTACGCGGCCGCCATTATGCGCGCCGGGGCCACCAAAGGGTTGGTCCGAGGCTTCGGGCTTGTAGGACACATCCTCGATCAGATCGGTGCGGTCCGACACTTCGCTCAGATCCTCGCTAACTACGAATCGCATCAGCCGGTTGGTGCCAGGCTCCTGCATGATCGAGGTCGAGTATACATAGATAAAGCGGTTCTCGTCGAATTCCGGGTCGAGCGCGATGCCCATCATCCCGGCCTGTCCCTCGCAGAATAGATCATCGGCAGTGCTAGCAAACCCCTCGGTCTCGGTCATGCCCAGAAGCGCGTTGATCTCGCCGTCGGGGAGCATCACCGACAGCCCGCGGCATTTCTCGGTGTAGAACATCGTCCCGTCCTCGAGGAACGCCATGTCCCATGGATCTTCAAGGTCGCTGAGGATCGTCTCATAGCTCAGTTGAGCTGTTTCGGCGGCAAGCAAGGTTGCCCCGAGGCCGGCGAACGCCGCGACCGAGACAGCAAGGCGCGACGTCGACATCGTGAACAGATGACGTTTCATTCAGTAGTCCTCCCATGACATGCTGCTCGTGCTCCCTCGCGTGCAGCAGAACGATAGTCTACTGTGCGCAATTCACCGGTCAATTTCTATTTTGGCGCGACCTTGGGCAGCGCAGGAGGTCCCATACAGCCGCGCGGTGTGGTGATCAGGGATAGGTCTCGGCAAGGTAGTCGGACAGCAGTGTGATCGTCTTGTCGTCCAGATCGCCGGCGACGGGATACATCAGCATCGAGTTTGGCCCGACTGCTTCACCGGCGCGATAGCTGTGCAGCCGGTCGCTCAGGTATTCTGCGCTCTTGCCGCGCAACGAGGGGAAGCTCGCCATCCCGCGCGCAGTACGCCCGTGGCATTGCGCGCACTCGGCCGCGAAGATCTCGGCCGCGTCGGACTCGCCCGCGACCACCGCCTGCGCGTCGAGTACCGCATAAGTGGCGATAGCCGATATACAAATCGCGAGCCTTGTCATCGCGCCATACCCTTTCACGTTCTGCATCTTTGCTTCCGCGCCGTGCCCGACCAAGGCAGAGGTCGCAACACGGCTTCCAAGCACCTTGTATACAACACGCGCAGCCATTGTCATCAGATTTTTCTACCGCGGATCGACGCGCAATGCGCCCGTATTCAGGCATCGCGAAGAGGACTCAGCCGGCCTTCGCCATTTCTGCGGCGGTGTCGAGCATGCGGTTCGAGAAACCCCACTCGTTGTCATACCAGCTTAGAACTCTCACCATGCGGCCTTCCAGCACCTTGGTCTGGTCAAGATGTAGGATTGACGAGCGGGGGTCATGGTTGAAATCCATCGAGACATTGGGCTGGTCGGTCACGCCCAGAACGCCTTTCAGCGGCCCTTCCTGCGCAGCCGCCACCATCGCCTCGTTCACCTGAGCGACCGTGACATCGCGCAATGTCTCGACAGTCAGGTCGACAACCGAGACATTCGGTGTGGGCACCCGGATCGCGACACCGTCGAGCTTGCCGTCAAGCTCTGGCAACACGAGGCCAAGCGCGCGCGCCGCCCCGGTCGACGTAGGGATCATGCTCATTGCAGCCGCCCGCATGCGGTAGAGATCCTTGTGCATGGTATCCAGGGTTGGCTGATCGCCCGTATAACTGTGGATCGTGGTCATGAACCCACGCAGGATGCCGATCTCGTCATTCAGAACCTTGGCAACCGGGGCGAGGCAATTGGTCGTGCAGGAGCCATTCGACACGATCCGGTCTGTGCCGGTCAGTGTGTGATGGTTTACCCCGCAGACGATCGTCCGGTCTGCCCCCTTGGACGGGGCTGAAACAAGAACCTTCCCGGCGCGCTCGAGATGGACGCGTGCCTGGTCTGCATCATTGAAGACGCCTGTGCATTCGAGGACAATATCGACGTCGTCCCAAGGCAGTTTCGAGGGGTCGCGCTCGGCGCTGACCTTGATCAGGCCGCGTCCGACATCAATGCCGTCCTCCACCACGCGAACATCTGCAGGAAACTTCCCATGGACAGAGTCGAAGCGCAGCAGATGGGCGTTGCTTTCGACCGGCCCGAGGTCATTGATCGCGACGATTTCCATGTCATCGCGGCCTTGTTCGATCAGAGCTCGCAGCACCAGCCGACCGATGCGGCCAAATCCGTTGATGGCAAGACGTGTGGTCATGGCTTCCCCCATAAAGACATGCGTTTGCGCTAACACCTTTCCCGCGAAAATGAAAGGCTGCAAGTGACATCAGGCCGCTGGCAGCCCTCCATGACCAAGGTAGCACGTCACGAGGCGTTGCGCACGGGTC
>SLKB01000007.1 GCA_007134805.1 Paracoccaceae bacterium | reverse complement strand
GCGGCCAGATCCTTGATCACCGGCAGGTTGCGCAGGGGACGAATCTCCATCTCGGCGTCGGTCGGCTCGTCGCCCAGCACCTTGCGCACATGTGTCCTGCAGGTCCAGCGTGGAATGCCGTTGACCATCATCGCGCATGACCCACACATCCCGACCCGGCAGGCGAAGCGATAGGTCAGCCCCGGATCGGCGTTCTGCTGGATCCACGATACCACGTCCAGCACCGTCTGGCTGTCATGGGCGGGAACCTCGAAGCTGTCGAAGCGCACCACGTCACTGGCGGTGCCGCGTTGCACCTTGACCTTTATGGTGTTCTGCTGCGTCACATCCTGTCCTTGCATGGCTGCTGCCGCCCGTCTGACGTAGCCAAAAGGGCAGATTTTGTAAACAAGAAAAAATTTACTTGCGAAAAATTCATGCTAAGACGCACTAGGCCGCGCGGAGAAAGCAAGATGCAGGAACAATCCATTGACCGTGGTGCCGACACTCTCGTGCGCGCATCAGGCGACGCTGGCGTGACCGTCGTGTTTTCGCTTTCGGGCAACCAGATCATGCCGGTCTACGATGCGCTTCTGCGCAGCGGTATCCGGCTGGTTCATGTCCGGCACGAGGCGACGGCCGTCTATATGGCCGAAGCCTGGGCGCAGGTGACCGGGCAGCTGGGCGTCGCGCTGGTTACATCGGGTGCGGGTTTCGGCAGCGCGCTAGGCGCACCGTTCTCGGCGTGGTCCTTGGAAACGCCGGTGCTGCTGCGGAGTTGGGACTCGCCTCGCGCCCTGGTCGAGCTGATGTGCCAGGCCGACCGCGTGCTGTTGCTGGGCAAGCGCGAGGACTTTACCGCAGGGTTTCTGGGCGAAAATGTCTGCGCCGCGACCGCGCGCTTCGCTGTCATCGACCCTGAAGTGGCGGAACTTGACCGCATCCAAGCTTGCACCGGTGAGCGGCTCGATCTGGCGCTGCGGGCCGAGGCGCTGCCCTCCCTGCGGGCGCTGATGGCCGAGGGCGGCACGCCCGCGCGCGCCACTGCGCGGTCGCTGCTGGAACGCGGTATCGACCCGCCGGCACCAGGCGCGACCGGCCCGGGCAGGCCTCACCCGGCCGAAGTGGGTGCGGTGCCAGAACGTGTTCTTGCCGCGCACCCGGACATCGTGCTGGTCTGCGATGGCGGCGAGTTCGGGCAGTCGATGCGGGTCGTGCAGCACGTCTGCGCGCGGGTGGTCAACGGGGTTTCGGCCGCCGTCGGCGCGGCGCCGGCCTACGCCATGGGGCCAGCGCTAGCGTGCCCTGGCACGCCAGCGCTGGCGCTGATGGGTGATGGCACCGCCGGGTTCCTGCTGGCCAAGTACGAAACCGCCGCACGCGAAGGGTTGGGCTTCACCGCCTTTCCCGGCAATGATGCGCTATGGAATGCCGAGCATCAGATCCAAGTCCGCCATTACGGAAAGGCGCGCACGCATGGCTGCGCGCTTTCCAGGGCCGCGCCCAATGACCGCGTGGCGGCTGCGCCGGCGGGCAGGGGATGAATCTGGCAACCGACCGCACCGAGCAACATGCCGCCGCGCTTGAGGCCGCGTTGCGGGCGAGGTGGCCAACCTGCACCGACCTGCGTATCTGTCCCGCAGCGGCGCCCAGGGTCGGCGTGTCATGATCGCGGCGCTGGATGCGCTCAGCCCTACCGAGATGGCGCTGGTTGCCGCGATCTTCGTGCTGGGCGGGTTGGTCAAGGGCGCGATGGGCTTCGGGCTGCCTCTGGCGACGATGGCGATGTTGCCGATCTTCGTGGCGGTAGAAACCGCGCTGGCGGTCAATATCGTGGTGCTGCTGCTGACCAACGTGGCGCAGTTCGTGCAAATGGGCGACATGCGCGCCACCGCGGCGCGCTTTTCGCCGGTGCTTTGGGGGTCGGTTGCTGGCATTCCGCTGGGCGCGGCGCTGGCGGCGCAGATATCGGATGCCTGGCTGCTGGGCGCGCTGGGCACGGCGGTGCTGGTGTTTTCGGCGCTGTCGCTGGGCAATGTCGCGCTGACCGTGCCGCCGCACCGCGCAACCCCGATCGGTTGGGGTGCAGGGATCCTTGGCGGCGCTGTCGCGGTTCTGACCACTGTGCCGGGGCCGATCTATGTCATGTATCTTCTGGGGCTGGGAGTGGATCGGCGCAGCTTCCTGTCGGCGCTGAGCCTGTTCTTCATCGTGACAGCGGTGCTGACCTCGGGCACATACATGCTGCTGGGGTTCTTTACGCCTGAACGGCTTGTCCTCACGGCGGTGGCCGCCTTTCCGGCGGCGCTGCTGGGGATGTGGCTGGGCAACATGCTGACTGCGCGTCTGTCGGTGGCGGGCTTCCGTTCGTTGGTGCTGCTGGTGCTGGCGGTGCTGGGGGCGAACCTGCTATGGCGAGCGGTGTTGGGCGGCTGAACCAAGGGGGCAGGGCGCGTGGATGTGAAATCGCTCTATACCTTTCTGGCGGTGGTCGATCACGGCAGTTTCGCGCAGGCGGCGGCGGCGCTGAATTTGTCGGCCTCGGCGATCAGCGTGCAAATGCGCGCGCTCGAGGCTGATGTGGACATGCGCCTCTTCGACCGCTCGCGCCGCCCGCCGGCGCTGACCCCGGAAGGGCGCGCCTTCATCGAGCGCGCGCGCGAGGTGATCGCGATCTGGGAGGACCTGTCGCACAGCCTGCGCCGCGACAGCAATGCCGGGCGGCTGCGGATCGGTGCGGTGCACACGGCAGTGTCCACACTGCTTCCGCCGGCGCTGCAGCGGCTCCGCGACAGCCACCCGAACCTTGGTTTCACGCTCAGCACCGGGCTGGCGCATGATCTGGAGGCCGCTCTGCGCGCGGGCATGATAGATGCCGCACTGATCACCGGGCCGGAAACCGCCGCCCCCGGCTTTGCCTTTCACATGGTCTGCACGCAGCGATTGGTGGTTGTGGCGCACGCTACGGCCGCGGGCGCGGATGTCCGCAGCGTGCTAGAGCGCAACCCCTACATCCGTTTCTCGCGCCAGGCCCGGGTGGGCGAGATGGTCGAGCGAGCGCTTGACGAACAGCACATCCGCGTGCATCCGGCGATGGAGATCGACACCCAGGATGGGGTGATGGCGCTCGTCGCGGCGGGACTTGGGGTGTCGGTGGTGCCCGAATACCCGCGCCTGCAGGGCGGCGATCTGCGGGTGATGCCGATGGGCGCGGACTCGCCGACGCGCACGCTGGGGCTGATGTTCGACCCGACCGCGCCGCGCCGACGGTTCTGCGAGGCGCTGGCCACTGCGCTGCGTGACGCCGCCTGCGCAGCCTACATGGACGTCCCCGCCGATCCCTGAACGCGCGCGGTTAGCGGCACGAAAAACGGCCGCAAGCTGGTACTCGCGGGCGTTATCGCACTCTGACGCAGGG
>SLKB01000255.1 GCA_007134805.1 Paracoccaceae bacterium | reverse complement strand
GCGCGCTTCTTCGAGGATGGCGAGAAGATGCAGCTTTCCTACGCGATCGAGAACACGCATCGGACAGTGGGCACGCGCGCGTCAAGCCATATCGTCAAACGGTTCGGCATGCGCAACAAGCTGCAGCCCGATCATCTGACCGTGAAGCTCGCGGGCAGTGCGGGGCAGTCGCTGGGCGCCTTCGCCGCGCCGGGGCTGAAGATCGAGGTCTTTGGCGACGCCAATGATTATGTCGGCAAGGGGCTCTCGGGCGGGACGGTTGTCGTGCGTCCGCGCATGTCCTCGCCGCTCATCGCGCATGAGAACACGATCATCGGAAACACTGTGCTTTATGGCGCGACGGCGGGCTATCTCTTCGCCGCCGGCCGCGCGGGCGAGCGCTTTGCCGTGCGCAACTCGGGCGCGCATGTGGTGATCGAGGGCTGCGGGTCGAACGGGTGCGAATACATGACCGGCGGCGTGGCGGTGATCCTGGGCTCGATCGGGGCCAATTTCGGCGCCGGCATGACCGGCGGGATGGCCTATCTCTATGACCCCGAGGGCGAGGCGCAGGATCTGATCAACATGGAATCGCTTGTGACCTGCCCGGTCACGGTCGATCACTGGGAGGATGAGCTGAAATCCCTGATCGCGCGTCACGCGCACGAGACCGAGTCCGCCCGCGCGGCCGAGATCCTGCGCAACTGGGACCGCGAGAAGGCGCATTTCCTCCAGGTCTGTCCGAAAGAGATGCTGATCCATCTGCCGCATCCGCTCAGCCACGATGCCGAGGCTGTTCCGGCAGAATGAAATCGTTTTTCGCTGGATGAAAAAAGGGCCCCCGCTCCGGCGGGGGCTTTTTTCATCCTGCGAAATGTTTTTTCATTTTGCCAAGTCGGGCCTTACAGCGTGATCAGGTTCATCAGGCTGAAGAGAAGCGCTGCCAAAGCCGCCGCCGAAGGCACGGTCACCACCCAGGCGGCAATGATCGTCACGAAATGCGCGCGCCGCACGATCTTCTTGCGCTTGCGCACTTCGACCGGGCTTGCAGTATCGACGCGGCGTTCGTTCAGGATGCGCTCGTGATACCATTCGCGGAAGAACCCCACCCCGAAGATCGCGCCGATCGCGATATGGGTGGAACTGACCGGCAGCCCGAGCCAGGAGGCGAGGATCACCGTGATCGCGGCCGCAAGGGCTACGCAATAGGCGCGCATGGCGTTGAGCCGCGTGATCTCGGAGCCCACGAGCGCGATCAGCTTGGGGCCGAACAGCAAGAGCCCGATCGACAGCCCCACGCCGCCGATCAGCATCACCCAGAGCGGGATGCCCACCTGCTCGGACGCGCCGCCTTCCTGCACGGCATGGACGATGGCGGCAAGCGGGCCGATGGCATTGGCGACATCATTGGCCCCATGCGCGAAGGACAGGAGCGCGGCCGAGAAGATCAGCGGGATGTTGAACAGCAGCTTGAGCGATTTCTTGCGGTTCTCCATACCTTCGCTCTGGTGGCGGATCACGGGGCGCATGGCGACGGTCAGGCCCAGCCCTACCGCCAGCCCGGCGAGGATCGCGGTGCCGAAGCGCATGGGGAAGATCCGGTCGAGGCCCTTGATGGCGAGATAGGTGGTAAAGCAGCCCCCCATCACGCCGATCAGGATCGGCACCCAGAATCGCGCGGCCTCGATCATGTTGGGGCGGTAGATGATGCGCGACTTGATGATCGCGAGGAAAAACGCGGCGATCACCCCGCCGAGGATCGGCGAGATCACCCAGCTGGCCGCGATCCGCCCCATGGTGGGCCAGTTCACGGCCGCGAACCCGGCCGCGACAATGCCCGCGCCCATCACGCCGCCGACAATGGAATGCGTGGTCGAGACCGGCGCGCCGATCCAGGTGGCCAGGTTGATCCAGAGCGCCGCGGCCAGCAGCGCGGCCATCATCGCCCAGATGAAGGTCTGGGTTTCGGCGACGGCCTCGGGGGCGATGATCCCGCGCGAGACCGTATTCACCACATCGCCGCCGGCAATCAGCGCGCCTGCCGTCTCGCACAGGGCCGCGACGACCAGCGCGGTGCCCAGCGTCAGCGCCCGCGCGCCCACCGCCGGGCCCATGTTGTTGGCCACGTCATTGGCGCCGATATTGATCGCCATATAGGCGCCGATCATGGCGGCCGCGACGATCAGAAGCCCCATCGGCTGGAACCCGATAAAGGCCGAGACCGCAAGCCCCACGATGACCATGAAGGCCAGCGCCAGCCCCGGTGCGACCAGCGGGCGCGAGCTGTAGGCCATCGCCCTTTCCAACGCCGAGATACGCTCGAGATCCTTGTTGAGCGTTTTCCAGGATTTCAGGTCAGCGTCGGGCACATCACAATCCGAGTGTAACAGATTTATGACGCGCCCTATCAGCCCGGGCTGCGCGTGGCAATGGGGGGAGCGTGCGCTCAGAGGCGCTGCAGCAGCGCCTTCAATTCGGGGATGCTGGCGCGCGCGGCCGCCTTGGCCGGAGAAAGCCAGACACGCGTGCGGATCGTGCATTCGGGGTAGACATCCGCGACCTCGGTCGTGTGCAGGCGGAAGACCTGCGCGCGGCACTGCACGGGAAGCCCGGTTTTCTTGATCCTGGTATAGGTGAAGGCGCCGATCGGGTCAGGCTCGAGCCGGCCGCGCACGCCTGCCTCTTCCCAGGCTTCCTGTGCGGCGGCCTCGGCGAGGGTCTTGCCCTTCATCGGCCAGCCTTTCGGGATCACCCAGAGCTTGCGGGTCAGGGTCCGGATCATCAGGACTTCAACGCCGGAGGGGCCGTCGCGGGTGCACAGCGCGGCCGTCTGCACGAAGGCCGGGCGGACCAGGCCTGCGACGATATTCGCAATCTCGCGCGATACTGTAGCGATCATTCTCTGCTCGGGCCCTTCTGTTTTGTTTTTTGTGTCAGCAAAATGTTAAGAATTCATAACAAATTGTCGTCAAGTCGTGTCAGGAGGCTGACGCAGGGCCTTGATGGCGCCGCGTTTTGTCTTGCTGTCAAGCCGGCGGCGCTTGCTGGCAAGTGTCGGGCGGGTGGCGATGCGGCGCTTGGGCCGTTCGGTGGCGGCGCGGATCAGATCTGCCATGCGGTCGCGGGCGATCTCGCGGTTGCGGGCCTGGCTGCGGGTCGTGTCGGCCCGGATGATGACCGCGCCATCGAGCGTCCAGCGGCGCCCGGCGAGGCGCTTGAGCCGCGCCTTGACGGGATCGGGCAGGTTGGGGCTGCGTGCGGCCTCGAAGCGAAGCTCGACCGCGGTGGCGACCTTGTTCACGTTCTGCCCGCCCGGCCCCGAGGCACGGGTGAAGCTTTCGGTGAATTCCCAATCCTGCAGGGTGATCTCGTCGGTGATGCGCATGGGCGGGCCGGGGCGGGGGGCGAGGGGAGGCGGGCCG
>SLKB01000179.1 GCA_007134805.1 Paracoccaceae bacterium | reverse complement strand
AGCTGCGCCAAGGGCACCATGTTCGGACCGTCCGAGGGGGCGGTGTCCGGGTCCTCATGCGTCTCGATGAACACCGCGTCGACCCCCACGGCGCAAGCGGCGCGGGCGAGGACCGGGATAAATTCGCGCTGGCCGCCGCTCGTCATACCCTGACCGCCGGGGTGTTGCACGGAATGGGTGGCGTCGAAGACGACCGGGTAGCCACTTTTGGCCATGATCGGCAGGCTGCGGAAATCCGACACGAGCGTGTTATAGCCGAAGGAGGTGCCGCGTTCGCAAAGAAGGATATTCTCATTCCCGGTCGAGGCGATCTTGGTTGCGACATGCGCCATATCCCAGGGTGCGAGGAACTGGCCCTTCTTGACATGGATTGCCTTGCCCGTCCGTCCGGCCGCAAGCAGAAGATCCGTCTGCCGGCACAAGAAGGCCGGGATCTGCAAAATATCGCAAACCTCGGCAACCGGGGCGCATTGGGCAGCGTCATGCACATTGGTGAGGACCGGCACGTCAAACTCGCCACAAATGCGCGCAAGGATTTCCAGCCCTCTCTCAATCCCGACACCGCGTGCGCTGCTGAGCGATGATCGGTTCGCCTTGTCGTAACTCGCCTTGAAGATGAGGGCGATGCCCGCGCGGGTGCAGCACTCGGCGATGCGTTCGACCAGCATGCGGGCGTGATCCAGGCTTTCGAGCTGGCAGGGGCCGGCGATGAGCGCGACGGGGCGATCGCCGCCGAGCTCGACAGTTCCGATCCTGACGACCCGGGTCATAGCAGGTCTCTCAAGGCAGCCTCGATGCGGGGGATGTCTTCGGGGTTGTTCAACTCCCAGAACACGCGGCCGCGCGCCTCGACCTCGACACATCGGACTTTCCGCCCATGTTCGAGAAAGCGCAACTGCTCGAGCCCCTCGACTGCCTCCAGCCGCCCCTCTGACAATGACGTGTAGGCGGCGAGTGCGGGTTTGCGATAGGCGTAGATGCCGACATGGTGCCAGACTGCAATCTCGGCCGCAGGGAGTCCCGGATCGATCCAGGGCAACACCTCTTTCGAGAAATAGAGCGCCGTGTGATGCGCATCGAATACTGCGGTAGTCGCGCCGACGCGGCCTTGCAGCCGATCAACCCGCAGATGAGCATAGGTGGTCGGATCACAGCGCAGGACGGGTGTCGCCATGGCAATCTCGGCAGGTGCGGTCCTCAGCGTCTCGATCAGGTCTTCGACAAACCAGGGCGGGGTCAGGGGCGCGTCGCCCTGCAGGTTGACGATGATCTCGGCCTCAAGGGCGGCCGCGGCTTCCGCGCAGCGCTCGGTCCCGTTCCGGCAATCGGGCGATGTCATGATCACCGAGGCGCCAAAGCCTTCTGCCGAATCCCGGATCCGGTCATCATCGGTCAGGACATGAACCGCAAGGTCGCCCGGGACCGCGCAGGCGGCCTCCCAGGTGAGCTGCAGGAGGCTCTTGCGCTGCCCATCCGGGAGCGAGAGCTTCGCAAGAGGCTTGCCCGGAAAGCGCTTCGACTGGTAGCGCGCGGGGATGAGGATCGCGACGCTCATGCTGCGGAGGTGCGCGCGGCACAGTTCGTCAGGCTGCGCTCGCCAACGCGTGGTGTCGGAACGGTGTCGCGCACGTTCCCGATTATGCCCGGACGATCCATCTCCACAAACATCGTGCAGCCCGACTTTTACCACTCTGACTGCGCGGCGCTAAAGATATGTTCTGCCGGCCCTGACATGCAAAGTCACACCGCGACACGCCTGTTGCGCCGGCCGGCCTCAGCGCTGGGCGCAAGACTGTTCTGCTGCTGCGCCGAAACTCCGGTAGCGCGTCCAGAATTCATTGTCTCGGGCCGATCTGGACATCCGCACATCCTGAGCGAGTTGCGGGTCACGAAAAAAGCGCGCGGCGCGGCGTTGCTCGGCGCGGGTCAGGGTGCGTCGGGCGACCGAGTCGATGCAACGGCACATCGCGCGGGTCGCTTGCGCACGGTCAGAGCGCAGGCACGCGCTCTCGATCGGGCCAGCGGTTGCGGATACCGGGACGACCGGAATGATCAGGGTGATCGCGATCGCGGCGAAAAGCGTCTTTTTCATCATGCCCTCTGTTTTCTTTTTTCCTGTAGTAATGCGCCGAAACTATTCGGAAGCCTTGCACCGGAATGCCTCTGACCGATGCTTGTCAGATATAGCAGAAATCCTTGCTTTTTTGCCAAGAAAAACCAAGGCTTGGGGTGTTTTGTCACAGGTTTGTCAGGCCAATGTGATATCTTGTGGATGCGGTGACGCCTGCCACTACCCGTGGTGGTGCTGCCCGCTGATCTCGACCGCCGCGATCAGATTGCCGGACCCGATCGCCACGCGCCCGGGTATCGTGACTGGTGTGCCGAAGCCGCGCAGGCGCGGGTGGACCTGTGCATCGAAGTTTCTGCCGCCCGGATCAAGGGACACGGTCACATCGTGGAAATCGAGCATCTGCTGGCTGATCGGGTATTGCGCCTTGAAGACCGCTTCTTTGGCGCAGAAGACAAGCTTTGCAAGATATGCGCGCCGTGACGGCACGACAGTGTCAAGCCAGCGGAGTTCCGCAGGCGTGCAGATCTCTGACCAGAGTTCAGGGTCGAGCGGTGTCGCAGGTTCCAGATCGAGCCCAAGGCCCGCGAGAGACGGATCATCTGTCACGGCCGCCAGACAGTCGGTCCGGGTGTGGGTGATCGCGCCAGTCAGCCCGCTGGGCCAGATCGGCGCGCGATCCGTCCCGCGCGGAACAGGGAGCTCGATCTGGCCCAGCGCGCGCATCGCGCGCCGCGCCGCGGCGCGCCCGGCCGCAAATTCCCGCGCGCGGGCGGATGTCATATAGGTGGTCGCGGCACGTTCACTCGCGCGCAACGGGGGCATAGGTGCACGCGGATCCGCATGAACGACGGCGACTGTGTTGCGAAAGAGCACCTGCGCTAGACAGGCAAGGGCGATCTCCTGACGGATCATGATCCTGCGCCCCGCCCTGCGCGCATGGCACGACGCCGTGCCATGGCCTCGGCGCGGGCGTTAGACAGGGTCGGGTTGGGCCCTCCCTGGTCTTCCTCGACGAGCACGCCCGGGTTGGGCGAGGTGATGACTTCGAGATGCCGTGCGAGATCGCGCAGAACCGGGAAGCGGAAGATATCCGTTATCGAGGGCGCCGGATGCGCGAGCCTTTCCCGGATCGCGCGCTGGGCTTGCACAGCCAGGAGTGAATGCCCGCCAAGATTGAAAAAATGATCGCTGCCCGAAACAAGCGCGACCCCGAGCACGTCTTGCCAGACCTCGGCGATCATCGCTTGCATGCGGGAGTGCGCGGGTGGCATGGCGCGCGCGGGCGGGCTCTGATCGCGTTGCGCTTCGGGCGCGGGCAGGGCCGCACGGTCGATCTTCCGGTTT
>SLKB01000070.1 GCA_007134805.1 Paracoccaceae bacterium | reverse complement strand
CGCTCGCGCCCGATGAGATCACTGACCGGACGCTGGGCGAGCATCTCGACACGGCGTTCCTGCCTGCCCCCGATCTGGTCGTGCGCACCTCGGGCGAGACGCGGGTGTCGAATTTCCTGCTCTGGCAGGCGGCCTATTCCGAATATGTCTTCACGCCCGTGCTCTGGCCCGATTTCACGCCCGAGACGATGCGCACCATCCTCAACGCCTATTCCGAGCGCGAACGGCGCTTTGGCGGCGTCATGTCATGAGCCCCGATCCGCTGCCCTCCGGCCCTGCGTCCAGCTTCGGCGACCTGCGCGCGCGGGTGATCTCGGGGGCGGCGATGGCAGCCGTGGGGGTGGCGGCGGTCTGGGCAGGGGGGCTCGTGTTTGCCGCGCTCGTGGCAGTGCTGTGCGGGCTGATGGTGTGGGAACTCGCGTGCATGCTCGCCCCCGAGGCAGAGCGTCACCGCACCCTCGGCGCGGGGCTCGTGGCAGGGGCGGGGCTGCTTGCGGCGGCGCTCTGGCTGTCAGGGCCAATGCAGGTGCTCGCGCTGCTGATCCTCGTTGCGATGCTGGCCTATGCGCTCGGCCCGGAGCGCCGGCTTGCCGCGCCCTATCTCGCGCTGATCCTGCTGGCGGGGCTGGGGCTCGTCATCCTGCGCGCGGGCTATGGCTGGGACTGGGTGCTGTGGCTCGTGCTGGTCGTCGTGGGCTCGGATGTGGCGGGGTATTTCGCTGGCCGCGTCATCGGCGGGCCAAAGCTCTGGCCGCGCGTCAGCCCCAAGAAAACATGGTCGGGCACTGTCGCGGGCTGGGTGCTGGCCGCGCTGATCGGCTGGGTGTTCATGGGCATCCTCGATGCGTCGGTCGGGCTGATCCTCGCGTCGGTCCTTGTCGCCATGGCCGGGCAGGCGGGTGACATCGCGGAAAGCGCGATCAAGCGCCATGCCGGGGTCAAGGACAGCTCGAACCTGATCCCGGGCCATGGCGGGGTGATGGACCGTTTCGACGCGATGATCGCGGCGGCCGTGATCGTGCTCATCCTCGCGGTCACGGGCGCGCTCGATGCGCTCGCAGGCTGCCCGAACGGGCGGTGCTGACCCGATGCGGGTCTCGGTTTTCGGCGCCACCGGATCGATCGGCGAGAGCACCTTCGATCTGCTCTCGCGCCGGGACGACATCACCACAGTCGCGCTGACGGGCGGGCGCAATATCGTCCGGCTGGCCGAACAGGCCCGCGCCTTGCGCGCGGAACTGGCGGTCACAGCGCATCCGGACTGCCTCGATGATCTGCGCGCAGCCCTTGCCGGCAGCGGGGTCGCGGCGGCGGCGGGCACCAAAGCGCTGATCGAGGCTGCCGCGCGCCCCGCCGACTGGGTCATGTCGGCCATCGTCGGTGCCGCGGGCCTCGCGCCAGGGTTCCGCGCGCTTGCACAGGGCGCGACGCTGGCGCTCGCCAACAAGGAATCGCTCGTCACTGCCGGACCCCTGCTGATGGCCGAGGCCGCGCGCCACGGCGCGCGCATCCTGCCCGTGGACAGCGAGCATTCGGCGGTCTTCCAGGCCCTTGCGGGCGAGGATCTCGCGGCGGTCGAGCGCGTGATCATCACCGCCTCGGGCGGGCCGTTTCGCACATGGACGCCCGAGCAGTTGCGCCGCGCGACGCTGGCACAGGCGCAGGTTCATCCAAGCTGGTCGATGGGCCAGCGGATCACGATCGATTCCGCATCCCTGTTCAACAAGGCGCTCGAACTCATCGAGACGCGCGAATTCTTCGGCTTCGCGCCCGAGCAGATCGAGGCGCTGGTGCATCCGCAATCGATCATCCACGCGCTCGTGGGCTTCCGGGACGGAGCGTTGATGGCGCATCTGGGTGTGCCCGACATGCGCCACGCGATCGGCTACGCGCTCAACTGGCCCGAGCGCCGCGCACTGCCGCTGCAGCGGCTGGACCTCGCCGCGCTGGGCCAGCTCAGCTTCGAGCCGCCCGACCCCGACCGTTTCCCCGCGCTGCGCCTCGCGCGCGAGGTGATGCGGATCGGCGGGCATGCGGGGGCTGCCTTCAACGCCGCCAAGGAAACCGCGCTCGATGCCTTCATCGGCGGGCAGATCGGCTTTCTGGACATGGCGCATCTGGTCGAGGCGACACTTGACGCGCTTTTGACCGACACGGCCCTTACCGCGCCCGTGCAATCGCTTGAAACCGTGCAGGCGATGGATCAGATCTCACGGCAGACCGCGCGCGCGCTGGCACGTCAGCTCGACTTTGCAGGGCATTGAACAAAGGGGAATGGTTTGGATCTGGTCGGGCTGCTGCCGAGCTTCGGGAATTTCTTCTACACGATCGCGATCTTCATACTCGTACTGTCGATCATCGTCGCCGTGCACGAATACGGCCACTATATCGTCGGCCGCTGGTCGGGGATCCACGCGGACGTGTTCTCGATCGGCTTTGGCCCCGTTCTTGCAAGCCGCACCGACAAGCGCGGGACAGTCTGGCAGATCGCCGCGATCCCGCTTGGCGGCTATGTGAAATTCGCAGGCGACACCGGCGCGGCCTCGGGCAAGGATGGCGAGGCGATCGCGCAGATGGACGCGCAGGCGCGCCGCCGGACGATGCATGGCGCCCCGCTCTGGGCCCGCTCGGTGACCGTGGCGGCCGGGCCGCTCTTCAATTTCGTCTTTGCATTCTTCGTGTTCGTGGCCCTGATCATGCATGAGGGCGTGGCCATCGATGAGCCCGTGGTGGGCGAGATCACGCCGCTGCCCGCGCAGCCCTTCGAACTGGCCCCGGGCGACCGGATCCTCTCGGTCGAGGGGATCGAGACGCCCAGCCTCGGGGCGTTTCTGGCAAGCGCCGCGCAGCTTCCCGCCGAGCCCGTGCTGAGCTACCGGGTCGAGCGGGACGGCCAGATCCGCGATGTGACCGGTCCGCACCCGCAGCCCCCGCTTGCCGGCACGGTCTCGATGCAATCGGCCGCGCGCGCCGCGCAGATGCGCCAGGGCGACGTGATCACGGCAGTCAACGGCGAGGAGGTCGCGACCTTCCAGGAATTGCGCGATATCGTCAACGACTCGGGCGGTGCCGCGATGGAGCTGCGCATCTGGCGCGCGGGCGAGGAGCTGGATCTGACACTCGTGCCGCGCAGCACCGATCTGCCGCTGCCGGGGGGCGGGTTCGAGACGCGCTATCTGATCGGCCTGACATCGGGCGCGGTGTTCGAGTATGCCACCCGCACCCCTGCCGTGACCGAGGCCACCAGCATGGCCGTGCGCCAGATCTGGACCGTGATGCGGACCTCGCTGCAGGGGCTCTACTACATGATTCTGGGGCAGATCAGCACCTGCAACCTCTCAAGCCCCATCGGCATCGCCGAGGCCTCGGCGGCGACGGCCAATGACGGCTGGTTCGAATTCGTCTGGTTCATTGCCGTGCTTTCCGTCGCGATCGGACTT
>SLKB01000059.1 GCA_007134805.1 Paracoccaceae bacterium | reverse complement strand
TGACGGGCGGCCCTGCATCAGCTGCCGCCTCGTCCGCCTGGAGCAGTTTGGCTGGAGCGATCAAGGTCGCTCAGCATTCTCACTCGGGGAGGGTCAGGTGATCGGAAGGATGGGCGTTCTGCCAGGACCACATTTGCTCGACGGCCCGAAGGCGCCCCCGGTCTTGAAAGCCAGCCCGGCGGAGTGAACCGCCCGGGTCAGCTTTTGCGCCGGGCTTGATGCAGCTCAACGCCCTGAGCGCCATCTTTTGAGCACCGTTGTTCGATTAGACATGCGGTCCAGAAACAACCTCAACGCATTCTGATTTTCCAAGAACGTCACATCCACGTCTTCAGGTGTGTAACTGTCACAATCACCTTCTGATCAAGGCCCAAGTCCGCCCCCGAATCCTCTGCGAGAGCCTCGCATGCCGCTCCTTCCCGCCCTGATCGCCGTTGCCCTGTTGTTGAATTCGCCAGCATTGGGGGATCTTGAGTCGGCCGAGGATGCCCTCGATCGTGGCGACACCGCCGCAGCCTTGCGCGCACTTGAAGCCCCGGAAGCGCATGATGCTGGCGGTGCTCGGCGATCTGGCCTCGGTCCACGATTTGCGCGCAGCGGCGCGACCGATCATGGGTAGCATTCGAGGCGTCACTGCACTGATCAGGATCGAGATCACTCGGCCGCGGCACAGCGCCTGCTCGCTCTGCTGGCACTCTGACAATGCGCGTCCTGCGTCCGAGGAAAGGAAGTGGCGGTCGAGAAGCCCCCGGTGAGTGCGAGTGCGTGCGTCAGCGTAATCTGTGCCCGGTGCTGTGATCGAAGAGATAGATCGTCGCGGGATCGATATGCAGGGCGATATTTGCACCAGAGCGTTCGACATGGCTGCCCTTGGTCTCGATCACCAGTTTCGGCTCGCTCCCGTGTGCGCAATGGATATAGGAGACCCCGCCGAGGGCTTCGGTCATCTCAACCTTGTGGGTCGATCCGGGCTGGACGTGAATATCCTGCGGCCGCAATCCGATCACCAGATCCGCCACATGCGCAGGCGGGCGGCAACGGATCACGTCCGGTCCCAGCGCGGGAGCGATCACGCCCCCCTCGACCGCGCGCGCGGGCACGAGATTCATTGCGGGCGAGCCGATGAAGCCTGCGACAAACAGGTTGTCCGGATCGCGATAGAGCTCTAGGGGGGCGCCCACCTGCTCGACCCGACCGCTGCGCAGGACCACGATCTTGTCGGCGAGCGTCATGGCCTCGACCTGATCATGGGTGACATAGATCATGGTTGCGCCGATCTCGCGGTGCAGACGCGCAATCTCGACCCGCATTTCCACGCGCAACTCGGCATCAAGGTTCGAGAGCGGCTCGTCAAAGAGGAATACCTCGGGGCCGCGCACGATCGCGCGCCCGATGGCCACGCGTTGCCGCTGCCCGCCCGAGAGGGCCTTTGGTGTCCGGTTCAGGTAGTCGCCCAGACGCAGGATCTCGGCAGCCTTGGAGACCTTCTCGCGGATCACGGTTTTGGGGTGACCGTTCATCTTCAGGCCGAAGCCCATGTTCTCGGCCACTGTCATATGCGGGTAAAGCGCATAGGTCTGAAACACCATGGCAACCCCGCGCTGAGCCGGATCAAGCCGTGTCACGTCGCGCGCGCCGATGCGGATTTCGCCGATTGAGGTTTCCTCAAGCCCCGCGATCATGCGCAGAAGCGTCGATTTCCCGCAGCCGGATGGCCCCACGAAGACACAGAATTCCCCCTGCTCGATCGACAGGTCCACGCCGTGAATGACCTGCGTGGCGCCATATCGCTTGATCACGTTGTTGAGGATGACACCGGACATGGCTCAGACCTTCTTGCGGAGGGGAGGGGAAGCGGCTTCCGGAGAGCGCCAGGTCTCGGCGTCTCGGGCGATCTTCTGGACGATCTCTCGAATCATGGGCAACAGTTTCTCGAACTCGGCAAGCGAGGTGCGCGCGGTTGTCGATGTGACAGACAGCGCCCCCAGCACCCGCCCGCTCGAGGACAGGATCGGCAATGCGAGGCAGATGATCCCTGGCTCATGTTCCTCGTCATCGAAGGCGTAGCCGCGTGCCCGGATCCGGCGCAGCTCTGTCCGCAAGGCATCGGAGGAGGTCATCGTCTTGGAGGTGAACCGGTGCCAGCTTTGCTGGCCGAGGATGGCGGGCAGCTGATCTTCGGGCAGAAAGGCCAACATCGCCTTGCCGACGCCGGTGCAATAGGCCGGCCCCACCTTGCCGGCCTGCGAATACATCACCACCGGATCACGCGCATTGCGCTTGTCAAGATAGAGCACCTGGGCATTGTCAAGCTGTGCAAGGTGCACGGTCTCGCCCAGATCGGCCGAAAGTTGGTCGAGATAGGGGCGCGCGATGGGGCCAAGAGAGCTTTGCTGCCAGGCCACATGTGCCAGCCGGACGAGCCTGAGCCCCAGCGAATAAGAGCTCCGATCAGGCTCGTAGGTGAGCATTCCCTGCGTCACGAGCGTCTGCAGAAGCCGGTAGAGCGTCGCTTTCGGATAGGCGCTTTCCGCCAGCAATTCGGAAAAACGCACGGGCGCCCCCCGTGCCGCGACAAGGTCCAGCACGTCGAGCGCCTTGGCGACCGTGCCATCTGCCGCAGAGCCTGCTGCCATCCTTCCCCCAAAAAGCGTGGAAACATTTTCTTGACAAAGCGTAGCCTCCGGCCGCATCATTTTCAATATATAAAAACAGTTTCCAAATAGTGAAACTCGCAAGGGAGGAAAACATGCGGTTCACAATCAGGAGCGCAGCAGCAGCGCTGGCGCTGTCGACAGCGCTGGCCGGGCCTGCTGGCGCCGAACTGACAGGTAATCTGCGCATCTTCTTCAATGACCAGAACCCGGCCCCGCGCGCCGCCATGGAGGGCATGGTCGAACGCTTCGGCGAGATGCACCCGGATCTGAACATCGAGTTGACGCTGATCGACCGCGAGGCCAACAAGACCCAGATCCGCAACTACCTGACGGCGAACGCGCCGGACGTGAATGGCTGGTATGCGGGCAACCGGATGCGCCCTTATGTCAATGCAGGCTTGTTCGAGGATGTTTCTGACCTGTGGGACGGCCCGATGGGTGAAGAGCTTGCCTCGACCCGCCCTGCGCTGACCCTCGACGGGCGGCAATGGGGCGTGCCCTACAGCTATTACCAGTGGGGTATCTATTTCCGGCAGGACATCTATGACGAGCTGGGCCTCACCCCTGCCACGACCTGGGAAGAAGAGATCACCAACTGTCAGGCGATCCTCGATTCAGGGCGCAAATGCTACACCATCGGCACACGCTTCCTGTGGACGGCGGGCGGCTGGTTCGACTATTTGAACCTGCGCACGCATGGCTATGACTTCCACATGGCGTTGACGGCAAACGAGATCCCCTGGACTGATGACCGGGTGCGCGAGACCTTCGCCAACTGGCGCCAGTTGATCGACATGGGCGCCTTCATCGACAATCACACGGCCTATACCTGGCAGGAAGCGCAGCCCTACCTGGTGAATGGCGACGCCGTAGCCTATCTGATGGGTAATTTCCTGGTCGAGCCGCTGCGCGACGCGGGCATCACCGATAACCAGCTGGGCTTCTACCAGTTTCCGGAAATCACGCCCGGGGTCCCCAAGGCCGAGGACGCGCCTACCGACACGCTGCACATCCCAACACAAGCCCAGAACAAGGAAGCCGCGCGCGAATTCCTGCTCTATGTCGCCAGCGCCGAGAACCAGAGCATCGTGAATGAAGTGCTGGGCCAGCTGCCGATCAACAGCAACGCCGAGGTCGCCGATGACAAGTTCATCCGGGCAGGGTTCGAGATGCTGTCGAGCGCGACAGGCGGTATCGCGCAGTTCTTTGACCGTGACGCGGATGCCGAGATGGCCTCTGCGGGGATGGAGGGCTTTCAGGAGTTCATGGTCATGCCAGACAACCTGGATGCCATCCTCACCCGGCTGGAAAACGTGCGCCAGCGCATTCTTGAAGACTGAGGGGTTCCTCCCGGCGCCGGGGTGGCCTGCGGGCTGCCCCGGCTGGTTTTCTGACACGAGACGGGCAGATCCGCCATGGCCGCACCCATCATAGCCGAACCCGCCCCGCCACCACCACGTGGCTACTGGCGCAGCAACCAGATGCGCCTTGCGCCCTGGTTGTTCCTAGCACCGGGGATCGCGTTCTTCGCGATCTATGTGATTCTGCCGATCTTTCAGAGCTTTCATATCAGCCTCTATCGCTGGGACGGGCTGGGCGATGCGCGCTATATCGGCTTGCAGAATTACGAACGCCTGCTCGATGATCCGGCCTTCTACACGTCGCTCTGGAACAATGTCCGCTGGCTGGTGCTGTATCTGCTGGCGATACCGGCGGGGCTGTTCATCGCGCTGTTCCTGAACCAGCAGGTCCGCGGGATCAGACTCTACAAGTCGCTATTCTTCTTTCCCTTCGTTATCTCCCAGGTTGTGGTCGGGCTGGTCTTCGCGTGGTTCTACAACCCGTCGATCGGGCTGTTGAACCCGCTGATCGGGCTTTTCGGCTTTGGCCCTGTGAACATCCTCGGCAACCCCAACACAGTCACCTATGGCATCATCGCGGCCGGGCTATGGCCGCAGGTGGCCTATTGCATGATCCTGTATCTGACCGGCCTGAATGCCGTGGATCCGGAACAGGTCGAGGCCGCGCGCCTTGACGGTGCCAAGGGCTGGAAGATGCTGTGGTATGTCATCCTGCCGCAATTGCGGCCCGCCACCTTCATCGCCATCGTTGTCACAGTGATCGGCGCGCTGCGCAGCTTCGACATGATCTCGGTCATGACCAGTGGCGGGCCCTTCGGCTCCAGTCGCGTGCTGGCCTATTACATGTTCGAGGTGTCGCTGTCGGAATACGGGTTCCGCATGGGCTATGGCGCAGCAATCGCGGTGGTGCTGTTCCTGATCATGATGGTCTACATCGCCTTCTTCCTGTGGCGGATGTTTCGCGAAGAAAGGGGCGTCTGATGGCGTGGCGCGATGAGATCAATTCAGTTTGCGAAGCCCTTCCTGGCGCAGAGAGGTCGGACCCGTGGGGTGGCGGGCATGATTGCTGGAAGATCGCCGGCAAGATGTTCGCGCTTCTGGGGATGGAGCCGGGCGTCAGTGTGAAATGCCCCGATATCGAAACTGCTGAGTTTCTGCGCGACACCACAGCGGCGCAGCGCGCGCCCTACTTTCACTGCTCATGGGTGCGCCTGCCGGAGGGAACTGATCTGGGTGAAGCGGCACATCGCATCCATGTCTCTTTCGGGTTGATCCGCTCTGGCCTGACGAAAAAGCTGCAAGCCAGCCTGCCAGTGTGGGAGGGGCGCTGAGATGTTTCCCACCCCTGTCGAGCGCCGCTCTGTCGCCGTCCAGACGACCTACAAGGCGCTCTTGCCGCTGGCGCTGATCCTGTGGCTGCTCCCGCTGCTGATGGTCGCGCTCTTCTCGATCAAACCGGATGCGGATTTCACGCAGGGCAATCTCTGGAGCTGGCCCTCGACCTTCGCGGGCGTCGAGAACTACACCCGCGTCTTCACGGACAGCGCCATGCCGCGCTATCTGCTGAACTCGGTCTTCATCACGGTGCCGACAGTAATCGGGGCCGTGGCACTTTCCTGCATGACCGGCTTTGCGCTGGGGGTCTACCGCTTCAAGGGCAATATCTGGATCTTCTTCATGTTCGTGGCGGGCAATTTCGTGCCTTTCCAGATCCTGATGGTGCCGGTGCGCGATTTGACAGTGAACCTTGGGCTGTATGACACGCGATTGGGTCTTGTATTGTTCCACATCGCCTTTCAGACCGGGTTCTGCACTCTGTTCATGCGCAATTTCATTCGGGCGCTCCCGCGTGAGCTGATCGAGGCGGCGCGTGTCGAGGGAGTGTCCGAGATCCGCATCTTCTGGTATGTCGTGCTGCCGCTGATGCGCCCGGCCATCGCGGCGCTCTCGGTGCTGATCTTCACCTTCATCTGGAACGATTATTTCTGGGCCGTCGTCCTGACCCAAGGGGTCGAATCCCAGCCTGTTACAGCCGGGATCACGGCTTTCAACAGCCAGTTCCGCGCGGCATATCACATGATGAGCGCCGGAAGTATCATCGCCGCCCTTCCGCCAGTGATGATGTTCTTCCTGATGCAGAAGCACTTCATCGCGGGCCTCACTCTCGGAGCGGTCAAATGACGAAAATTGCGTTCATCGGGGCCGGGTCGACCGTCTTCGTGAAAAACCTGATTGGCGACGCCCTGCTCCGGCCCGCCCTCGCAGAGGCCCATATCTCGCTGATGGATATCGACCCCGCCCGGCTCGATGAGTCGGCGGTGATCGTGCGCAAGCTTGTGGCCTCGCTCGATGCAGGCGCGCGCGTCACGGCGACCACTGACCGACGCGCAGCCCTCGATGGTGCGGATTTCGTCATCGTCGCCTTTCAGATCGGCGGCTACCGGCCCTGCACGGTGACCGATTTCGAGATCCCGAAGGCCTACGGACTGCGCCAGACCATTGCCGACACGCTGGGTGTGGGCGGGATCATGCGGGGATTGCGCACTGTGCCGCATCTCTGGGCCATCGCCGAGGACATGCGTGCAATCTGTCCCGGCGCGCTGATGCTGAACTACGTCAACCCCATGGCGATCAATACCTGGGCGCTTGCTGCGCGCTATCCGGAGATCCGGCAGGTCGGCCTTTGTCATTCGGTGCAAGGCACGGCCTTTGAACTTGCCCGCGACCTGGGCCTCAATGTGGACGATCTGCGCTACCGTGTTGCCGGCATCAACCATATGGCGTTCTTCCTCACCCTGGAGGCGCGCCACGGAGAAGGTTGGCGCGACCTCTACCCCGCCCTGCGGGCAGGTTACCGCGCGGGCCGCATCCCGCTCGAAAGCCACTGGAACGCGCGCTGCCCCAATCTCGTGCGCTACGAGGTGATGGAGCATTTCGGGTATTTCGTCACGGAATCCTCCGAGCATTTCGCCGAATACGTGCCCTGGTTCATCAAATCCCACCGTCCCGACCTGATCGAGCAGTTCCGTATCCCGCTCGACGAATACCCGAGGCGCTGCGAAGAGCAGGTCGCCGCCTGGGCCAAACAGGCCGAGTCGCTGAAAACCGCCCCGAGGCTTGAGCACACAGCCTCGCAGGAATATGCCGCCACCATCATGGAGAGCCTGCTTGCCGGCACGCCTTCGGTGATCTACGGCAATGTCGCCAATCACGGCCATATCCCGCAACTCCCCGAAGGCGCGGCGGTCGAGGTCCCCACGCTCGTCGATGCGAATGGCTTGCAACCCACGCTCGTCCCGGATCTGCCGTCGCATCTGGCGGCGCTCATCCGCACCAATCTCAATGTCCAGGAACTGACCGTGCAGGCGCTGCTGAACGAGGACCGAGCGCATATCTACCACGCCGCGATGCTCGATCCGCGTACGAGCGCCGATCTCGACCTGCGTCAGATCCGCGCCCTCGTCGATGATCTGCTCATCGCGCATGCCGATTGGCTGCCCGACTGGTGCAGCCCCCGCCGCGCAGCCTGATCGCACCATGCAGCCCGCCTGCGCGCCTGAAAGGACACTGCCATGACGCCTCCTCGCCGCTCTGCTGCCTGGTATGGCAAGCTTGACAAGGACGGCTTCATCCATCGCTCCTGGATGAAGAACCAGGGGTTTCCGGATCATGTCTTCGATGGCCGCCCGGTGATCGGCATCTGCAACACTTGGTCCGAACTCACACCCTGCAATTCCGGGCTCCGCGTGCTGGCCGAGGCCGTCAAGCGCGGGGTGTGGGAGGCGGGCGGCTTTCCGGTCGAGTTTCCAGTGACATCCCTCGGCGAGACGCAGATGAAGCCCACGGCGATGCTGTTTCGCAACCTGCTGGCGATGGATGTCGAGGAGTGTATCCGCGCTTATGGCATGGACGGGGTCGTGCTGCTGGGGGGGTGCGACAAGACCACGCCGGGGCAGGTGATGGGCGCGGCCTCGGTCGATCTGCCGAGCATCGTGGTGAGCGCGGGCCCGATGCTGAACGGCAAATGGCGCGGGCGCGATATCGGCTCTGGCACGGATGTGTGGAAATTCTCGGAAGCCGTGCGCGCGGGCGATATGACGCTGGCGGATTTCATGGCCGCCGAGTCGGGCATGTCGCGCTCTGCGGGCGTGTGCATGACCATGGGGACGGCCTCGACCATGGCCGCGCTCGTAGAGGCGATGGGGCTTGCGCTGCCCACCAATGCCGCATTACCGGCGGTCGATGCACGGCGCACCGCGCTTGCGCATCTTACCGGGCGGCGGATCGTCGAGATGGTCGAGGAAGACCTCAAGCCGTCCGATATCCTGAACCGCGCGGCCTTCGAGAACGCGATCCTTGTCAACGCAGCGGTCGGCGGATCCACGAATGCCGTGGTGCATCTACTGGCGATAGCTGGGCGCGTGGGCGTCGATCTCACGCTTGCAGATTTCGAACTTGGTGGCGACATCCCGCTTCTGGTCAACTGTATGCCCTCGGGCGCCTATCTGATGGAGGATTTTGCCTATGCCGGCGGCGTGCCGGCAGTGCTCGCGCAGTTGCGGGACCAGTTGCGCCCGGCGCGCACAGTGCTGGGCGGCGAGATCGCAGCCTATGCCGAGGGCGCCGAGATCTTCAATGACGATGTGATCCGCCCGGTGTCGAACCCAGTGAAACCCGCGGCCGGTCTGAGGGTCCTGCGCGGCAATCTGGCACCTGACGGGGCAATCGTGAAGCCGTCAGCGGCGAGCGACGCGCTGCTGGAACATGAAGGCGCTGCCTACGTCTTCGAGAATATCGAACAGCTCAAGACCGAGATCGACCGCGACGACCTGCCCGTGACCCCCGACACGGTTCTGGTGCTCAAGGGCTGCGGGCCGAAGGGCTACCCCGGCATGCCCGAAGTGGGCAACATGCCGATTCCTGCGAAACTGGTGCGTGCAGGCGTGCGCGACATGGTGCGCGTGTCGGATGCCCGCATGTCGGGCACGGCCTTCGGGACCGTCGTTCTCCATGTGGCGCCCGAGGCGCAGGACGGCGGGCCACTGGGCCTCGTGCGCACGGGCGATCGCATCCGGCTCTCGGCCAGCAATGGCGAACTGACGCTTCTTGTGGAGGAGGCCGAGCTCGCAGCGCGCCGCGCCCGATGGCAACCTGATCCGCCGCATTACACGCGCGGCTATGCGAAACTTTATGTCGATCACGTGTTGCAGGCCGATCGCGGCGCAGATCTGGATTTTCTGGTAGGCAAGGACACCCGCCCCGTGACAAGAGAGAGCCATTGATGCGCCAACCCCTGTATTCTGACCTCGAAGATGCCTCGGTCTTCATCACCGGCGGGGGCTCCGGCATTGGCGCGGGGCTGACCGAGGCCTTCCTGCGCCAGAGAGCGCGCGTGGCCTTCGTCCAGCGCTCGGACGCGAGCGCCTTTTGTGACGTCATGGAGGCCGCGACCGGCAATCGCCCGCGCTTCCTTGCCTGCGACATCACCGACCCGGCCGCGCTACACGCTGCCATCGCGCAGGCCGCAGAGGCGCATGGCCCTGTGCAGGTGCTTGTGAACAATGCCGCCAATGACCAGCGCCATACCCTTTCAGAGGTCACGCCAGAGTTCATGGACTGGGCGCTTGCGATCAATTTCAAATGCTATGTCACTGCCTGCCAGGCCGTGATCCCGGCAATGCGCAGCGCGGGTGCAGGATCGATCATCAACATCACCTCGATCAGCTACATGATGGGCAATGCCGGCTATCCGATCTACACCGCCGCCAATTCGGCACTCAACGGGCTCACACGCAGCCTTGCGCGCGAATTCGGCCCGGACCGCATCCGCGTCAATGCGCTGGCACCAGGCTGGGTGATGACGCCCAAACAGTTGGAGCAGTGGGTCACGCCCGAGGCGCTCTCCGCGCATCTGGCCCGCCAATGCCTGCCCGACACGCTCTCGCCCGCGGATATCGCCGGCGGGGTGCTGTTCCTTGCGTCGGACGCGAGCCGCGCCATGACAGGGCAGGCGCTCGTGATCGATGGCGGGGTCGTGGTGACAGGATGAGTGTGCTCGACTGGATCGGCGCGGATTGGGGTACGTCGCATCTGCGCGTCTGGGGGCTCGCGGGCGACCGGGTGATCCATGAGGCGGCCTCGGATCAGGGCATGGGCAAGCTGACGCGCGCCGACTACGAGGGCGCCTTGCTTGCGCTGGTGGGCGAGTGGCTGCCAGAGGGGCAGGGCACACCCGTGATCGCCTGCGGCATGCTGGGCTCTCGCCAGGGCTGGGTGGAAGCCCCCTACCGGGCCGTCCCCTGCGGGCCGCTCGCAGGCCCGCTGGCGGTGGCACCTGTCCGCGATCAGCGCCTGTCGGTCCATGTCGTTCCGGGTCTGCAACAGCACAGCCCCGCTGCCGATGTCATCCGGGGCGAGGAGACGCAGGTCGCGGGGTTTCTGACGCTCTCGCCGGGGTGGGACGGGGTGATCTGCCTGCCTGGCACGCACAGCAAATGGGTTCATCTGAGCGCGGGCGAAGTGGTCAGTTTCCAGACCTTCCTTACGGGCGAGTTGTTCCATCTGTTGGCTGAGCACTCGGTGCTGCGCCATTCCGTCACAGGCTGGGATGAGGCGGGCTTCCGCGTCGGGCTCGCCCACGGGCTCGAGCGCCCAGAATGGCTGCTGTCGCGGCTTTTCACCCTGCGGGCTGAGGGGCTTCTCGACGGTCTCGGCCCCGCGATCGCGCGGGCCCGGCTCTCGGGGCTCCTGATCGGGGCAGAGCTTGCAGCGGCCAAATCCTACTGGCTGGGCCAGCGCGTTGCCGTGATCGGGGCCGCGCCACTGGCGCGCCACTACGCCGATGCGCTTGCGCATCTGTCGGTGCCCGTTAGCGTGCATGACGCCAGCACGATGACCCTTGCGGGGCTGCGCGCGGCCCGCGCATTCCTGCAACCATCGGAGGCCTCATGCGTGCGCTGATCGCCATCCTGCGCGGGATCACCCCGGCCGAGGCCGTGCCCGTCACCCGCGCCCTGATCGCTGCGGGCATCACCCGGATCGAGGTGCCGCTGAACTCGCCCGAGCCCCTGACCAGCATCGCGGCCATGGTCGCCGCCAGCGGCACCGAGGCCGAGATCGGCGCGGGCACGGTTCTGAGTGTGGCGCAGGTCGCGGATGTGGCGGCCACCGGCGCGCGGTTGATTGTCTCTCCGGATTGCAATCCTGAGGTGATTGTAGCGACGCGCGCTGCCGGGCTCGACAGCTATCCGGGCGTCTTCACCCCGACCGAGGCCTTCGCCGCGCTCCGCGCCGGGGCGAGCGCGCTCAAGCTCTTCCCGGCCTTTAGGCTGGGGCCTGAGGGTTTGCAGGCGGTCCGCGCGGTGCTGCCCTCAGGTTGTGCGGTCTATGCGGTCGGCGGGCTGGGCCCCGCAGATTTCGCGGTCTGGCGCAAGGCGGGCGCCGCGGGATTCGGGCTGGGCACGGCGCTTTACGCACCGGGGATGTCGGCCGAGGCCGTCGCTCAGCGCGCGGGCGCCTGTGTTGCCGCGTGGGACGCCAGCGCATGACGCCCGTGAACGCAACCCGCTGCGCGCTGGGCGAGGGTGCCTTCTGGCACCCGGTGCGCGGCGAAATCTTCTGGGTCGACATCACGGGTCGCAAGCTCCATTCCCGAGCGCAAAGCTGGCCCTTCGACGAGATGCCCTCGGCCTTGGGGTGGATCAGCCGCGAGGATCTGCTGATCGCGACCGAGACGCGGCTGATGGTATTCTCCCTCGCCACCGGCACATCCCGCACCCTCTGCGCGCTCGAGGCCGAGATACCGCGCAACCGCTCGAATGACGGCCGCGCCGACCCGCAGGGCGGCTTCTGGATCGGCACCATGGGAAAGTCGGCCGAGCCGGACGCAGGCCGCATCTGGCGTTACTTTCGCGGTGAGTTGCGTAGCCTTTATGCGGGGCTCACCATTCCCAATGCGATCTGCTTTGCCCCCGATGGACGCAGCGCCTGTTTCACCGATACCGTGACGAGGCGCGTGATGCGCGTGGCGCTCGATACTGACGGCTGGCCGAGCAGCACTCCGGAATGCTGGCTCGATCTCAGCCTGGAGGCGCTCAATCCTGATGGCGCTGTGATTGCCGCGGACGGAACCTTCTGGGTCGCACAGTGGGGGGCTGGGCGTGTGGCCGTCTATGCACCCGATGGCCAGTTTCTGCGTGCTTTTGAGTTGCCCGCCGCCCACGCCTCCTGCCCTTCTTTTGGCGGCCCTGACCGCACTCTGCTCTACTGCACAACGGCCCGGCAGGGCCGCAACCCACCGCAGGATTTCGATGGCGCGACTTTCCGTGCAGCAACCGATACTGTGGGGCAGTCAGAGCACCGCATAATCCTGGAGGAGTGATGCCGCGCGCGCTGGGCGTCTGCTACTATCCCGAACACTGGCCCGAAGACATCTGGGCTGAGGATGCCCGCCGCATGGCCGAGGCGGGCCTGACCTGGGTACGCATTGGAGAATTCGCGTGGTCCCGGCTCGAGCCGGAGCCGGGACAGTTGGACTTCGCCTGGCTCGACCGCGCGATTGCAATCCTCGGCGCGGCGGGGCTAAAACTCATCCTCGGCACCCCTACCGCCACCCCGCCGCGCTGGATGCTCGCGCGGCACCCTGACATGCTGGCCCGCGATGTCGAGGGGCGCGCGCGCAAATTCGGCGCGCGCCGGCATTACTGTTTCAGCCATCGCGGCTACCTGGAGGAATGCCGCCGGATCGTGACCCTGCTGGCCAGACGTTATGGCCGCAACCCGCATCTTTTCGCCTGGCAGACGGATAATGAATACGGCTGCCACGACACGGTTCTGAGCTACTCCGACGCCGCGCGCGCCGCGTTCCGCGACTGGCTGTCGCAGAAATACCAGAGCCCGGACGCCCTCAACCGCGCCTGGGGCAATGTCTTCTGGTCGATGGACTACCACAGCTTCGACGAGATCGACCTGCCCAACCTGACTGTCACCGAACCTAACCCCGCCCATGTCATGGCGTTCCGGCGGTTTTCCAGTGATCAGGTCCTGGCCTTCAACCGGGCGCAGGTGGACATCATCCGCCAGCACTCGAACGCACCCATCGCGCATAACTACATGGGCCGGATCACCGATTTCGACCATTTTGCCCTGGGCGCCGATCTCGATATCGCG
>SLKB01000316.1 GCA_007134805.1 Paracoccaceae bacterium | reverse complement strand
GGCTCGACTTTGGCGAGACCGGTCGCGCAGGGCTGTCGATCTTCGACGCCGTCCCGCGCGCCATGCCCTACACGCTAGAGATGATGGAGCGCCACCCCGAGGGAAGTCAGGCTTTCATTCCGATGCACGAACACGCGTTTCTTGTAATCGTCGCCGAAGATGCAGGCAATTGCCCCGGCGCACCGCGCGCTTTCGTGACGGATGGCGCGCAAGGCATCAATTTTCATCGCAATATCTGGCATGGGGTTCTGACCCCCCTCGCCAGGCCCGGTCGGTTCGCCGTAATCGACCGGATCGGCACAGGGGCGAACCTACAAGAACACTGGTTCGACACGCCCTGGCAGGTGCGCAGCCCCGCCTGAGGAGGTGCGGAGCCACGCAAGTCAACCCATGTGACGCCGCGCGCCCTTGGGCGAACACCGGCCCGCGCCCAATAGGAGGAGACAAAGATGGCAGACCCGACCCTTGGAACACCCGCGCAACTGCGCGATCCTGACTATACCCCGCCACTTGCCAAGGCGATCCCGCTTGGGGTGCAGCATGTGCTGGCGATGTTCGTCTCGAACGTGACGCCCGCGATCATCGTGGCGGGGGCAGCGGGCTTCGGGTTCGGATCAGGCTCGCCTGATTTCCCGAACCTGATCTACATGTTGCAGATGTCGATGTTCTTCGCGGGCGTCGCCACGCTCCTGCAGACGATCACCTTCGGACCCGTCGGCGCGGGGCTGCCGATCGTGCAGGGCACGTCCTTCGCCTTCATTCCGATCATGGTACCGCTCGTCGCGGGAAAGGGGGTCGATGCGATGGCCGCCGTCATGGGCGGGATCCTTGTGGGCGGGCTTTTTCATGCGAGCCTGGGGCTTGTGATCGGACGCATCCGCTTTGCCCTGCCACCGCTGGTGACAGGGCTGGTCGTCACGATGATCGGGCTCGCGCTGGTTCAGGTCGGCGTGCAATATGCCGCAGGCGGCGTGCCACTGCGCGGGACCGAGCAGTTCGGCAACCTGCAAAGCTGGTCCGTGGCTCTTGTTGTCATCCTGGTCACGCTTGGGCTGAAATTCTTCACACGAGGGATGCTTTCGGTCTCGGCAGTGCTGCTTGGCCTGATTGCAGGCTACATCGTAGCCTTGGGGCTGGGCATGGTCAGCTTTGGCGCGATCGGCACCGCCGCACCCTTCGCCCTGCCCAACCCCTTGCATTTCGGGCTGGAATTCACTGCCGCCGCGGTGATCGGCTTTTGTGCGATGGCGTTCGTTTCTGCCGTGGAAACCGTGGGCGACGTTTCGGGCATCACGAAGGGAGGCGCAGGGCGCGAGGCGACCGAAGGCGAGATCCGCGGCGCCACCTTCGCCGACGGGCTCGGCACTGCTGTCTCCGGCCTCTTTGGAGCGTTGCCCAACACGAGCTTCAGCCAGAATGTGGGCCTCATCGCCATGACCGGGGTGATGAGCCGGCATGTTGTCACGATCGGGGCGCTCTTCCTGATCATGGCGGGGCTTTTCCCGAAAGTGGGCGCGGTGATCTCGACGGTGCCGATCGAAGTTTTGGGCGGCGGCGTGATCGTGATGTTCGGGATGGTTGTTGCGGCAGGGATCTCGATGCTGTCTGATGTGCACTGGAACCGGCGCAACATGGTGATCTTCGCGATTGCGCTGTCGCTCGGCCTCGGCCTGCAGCTGGAACCGATGGCCCTGCAACATCTGCCCGATACGCCGCGCGTGCTGCTGACCTCGGGGATCCTGCCGGCAGCCGCCATCGCGATCGTTCTGAACCTCATCCTGCCTAGGCAGCTCGCCGGCGAGGCAACCGAAGAGGTCTCGGGCGGCCATCGCGGCCATGGTGCGGGGCTCGACCCGGCTGATCGCTGATCCGTACAGACGGGACGGGGCCGGAGCTAGCCCCGTCTCAGGTCGCGCAGATATTGAGCAGGCTGACCCACTGCCCATCGGTCAGCAATTCGCGCGGCGCCTGATCCCGCGCCATTGGATCGCCCTCCCGCAGGTCGTCCGCCAGGTCCTCGAGCATGGGATCGAGCGCGGAGGGATTCTCGATCAGGGCCCGTGTCGACAACTCGGCCTGGGCAAAACGGTCCAGCAGCGGCTCGATATCGGGGCGCGTCGCCTCGGAGAGGACCAGCACCCGCCCATAGCCTGTCGCAGCGCGCGGCGGCAGATCCCCAGACGTCAGCAAGCGAAATGTCGCAACAGCGCCCGCGTGACGCAACAGCGGCTCCAGCGGATCGGCCTGTGCCGCGCGCTGGGCCGCGATGATCAGCGCGCCAGCCAGCGCCTCGGGACTCTCTGCCAGATCCAGCAGGCGCGCATCGAGAATGAATAAACGCCCCGGCCCATGCAGAACCCGCGGCTGCGCCTGCGGAAGATTCTGCATCACGATGATCCGCGCCGGAGTCTGGAATAGCGCGCGCTGCAGCACACCCAGGGCCGGATCGCCATAGGCGCTGTGGCACTCCCGCCCTCCCTCGGTCTGCAGATCGAAGCGCAGCCTTTCGGACAGGTCGACGCGCTTTGCCATCGGCACGATACCGGCCGTGTGCACCACAAGCGCCGGCGGCACGAGCAGCGCCCCCAGCCCCACGGCCCCGAGAGCCAGCGCACCCGTGATAGCGCGGCCATAGCGCGCGATCCAGTTGGGCCGCGGCTGAAGCGCTGCGTGCAATTCCTTCAGCGCATCGATCAGCAGGGGATCGTCGATCTCCAGCGTCTCTGCCATCGCCCCGTCGGGGCTGTAGAGTGCCGGACGCGCCCCGGGATTGTGCTGTACCACCGCCGGCAGGGACCAATGGCTCAGAACCTTCATGCTGCGGCTGTCTGCAATGACGAGCGTTGCCTCGCCGAAGCTGACGATGACTTCGCGGCGCTGATCCTCGACAGACCCCGCCCAAAGACCCAGACCTTCCAGTTTTCTATACTTGCGGAGTGCGGTCATGCCGCCGTGCCTGCTCTTTGTTTGGCGCAAGCTACATCATCCACAGAGGCAAGACCAGTGATCACATGGCCTGCACCTTCTGGCGCAGTTCAAATTTCTGGATCTTGCCAGTTGACGTCTTGGGTAGGTCACAGAAGACCACTTTCTTAGGGGTCTTGAACCCGGCAAGCCGGGCGCGGCAGAAGTCGATGAGATCCTCGGCGCTGACATCACGCCCGGGCTTCAACTCGACACAGGCGCAGGGCACCTCCCCCCATTTCTCATCCGGGCAGGCCACAACGGCGGCCAGGCTCACAGCCTCGTGCCGCATTAGCACGCCCTCGACCTCGACGGATGATACGTTCTCTCCGCCAGAGATGATGATATCCTTCGAGCGATCGGCAATCTTGATATACCCGTCCGGGTGCTGAAACGCGAGATCGCCCGAGCGGAACCACCCGCCCGCAAAGGCCGCACGGGTGGCCTCCGGGTTCTTGAGATAGCCTTTCATGACGCAATTCCCGCGATGCATTACTTCGCCAAGGCTGGCCCCGTCCCAAGGCACCGGCTGCAGGCTT
>SLKB01000111.1 GCA_007134805.1 Paracoccaceae bacterium | reverse complement strand
GCAATCATAGCGGGGCTGCCCTATCGTACCGCAGTCACCCCCATGCAGGCGCTTGTTCGCATGAAGGGGTATGGCGGCCCGTCCGACCGAAGACTCGACGCGCTTGTGCGCGGAGCTTCGCAATTTGAAGGCTCATGGCCAACAATCTCGGTCTGGCACGGCGAAAGCGACAAGACTGTCGACAGTTCTAACGCCAGATCCATTGTCCGACAGTGGCAGAAGATCCATGGGGTCGAAGGCGCCCCCACCCGGGTGGAAGAAGTCGACGGCGTTCCCCGCCGGGTCTGGGTCGGCGGAAACGGGCGCGAGATGATCGAGGAATTCATCATCTCCGGTATGGGCCATGGCGCGCCTATCCGCGCAGGGGGAGACGAGGGCCTCGGGGAAGAAGGCAGATTCATGCTGGAAGTCGGCATTTCCTCGACCCGCCACATCGCGGATTTCTGGGGTCTGCGTCGCAAGTGAGATTTGCCCGGAAGCGTTTCCGCCAACATTTCGCACTGGCAGCGAATGCGGCTTCGCCCCGCCGATAGCCGACTTTCGGCGCGCGCAGCGCATGCATGGAATCAAGGGCGTCAGCCCGCCGCGCATCGTCATGCAGCGGGCATGCCTGTGGCATCAGCCCGCGCGGCTTTGCGCCTGGACTGGTCAATGTCTGCGCGGTCCCGCCCGGCCGAGGCGCGACCGCGCGCGGGGGGGGGTCAGAGGGGGATCACCTCGACCCGCTCGCCCTTCACGGCGAGGCCCACCTGCCCCTCGCAGAGCCGCAGCGCGTCGGTGCCGAAGACCTCGGCGCGCCAGCCGCGCAGCGCGGGCACATCGCGCAGCCCCGCGGCCAGCGCGTCGAGATCCGAGGCCGAGGCGATCAGCTTCGCGGCCACATCGGTCGCATCGGATTTCGCCTTCAGGAGCACCCGCAAGAGATCGGCAAGCGCGGGGTTGACCTGCAGCCCGTTGCGCTCGGCGTCGAGGCGCGGGAAATCGCCGGGCGGGCAGTCGAGCCCGCGCGCGACGGCCCCGAGGATGCCCTCGGCGATCTCGCCGCGGCGCGCCTCGCGCAGCAGAAGCCGCGTGCGCCCCAGATCGTCGGGCGTCGCGGGCTTGAGCGAGGCCAGCTCCAGCAGGGCGTCATCCTTGAACACGCGCGTGCGCGGGATGTTGCGTGCCTGCGCGTGGCGTTCGCGAAACGCGGCAAGCTCGCGCAGGATGGCGAGGAAGCGGCCCGAATCGTTGCGGGTCTTGATGCGCCGCCAGGCCTCATCAGGCTCGGTGACATAGGTTTCGGGGGCGTTGAGCGTGGCGAGTTCCTCGGCCACCCAGTTGCTGCGCCCGGTCTCTGCCAGGCGCGCGGCGAGCTTTTCGTAGATCACGCGCAGATGGGTCACATCGGCCAGCGCATAGACTAGCTGCGCCTCGCTCAGCGGGCGACGCGACCAGTCGGTGAAGCGCGACGACTTGTCGATGCGGCCCTTGGCGAGCTTGCGCACCAGCGTCTCATAGCCGATCTGGTCGCCAAAGCCGCAGACCATGGCCGCGATCTGCGTATCAAACAGCGGCGTGGGCAGCACGCCCGCCTCGATATAGAAGATCTCGAGGTCCTGGCGCGCGGCGTGCAGGACCTTGACGGTGCTTTGGTCGCGCAAAAGCGCGTGGAAGGGCGCGAGCGACAGCCCCGGTGCGAGCGGATCGACAATCACCGCCGGGCCGTGTTCGGCCCCGTCCGGGCCGGGCAGCGCCATCTGCAAGAGGCAGAGTTTCGAGTAATAGGTCCGCTCGCGCAGGAACTCGGTATCGACGGTCACATAGGGCGCGTCATGGGCAAGGCGGCAGAACTCTGCCAGCGCATCGGTGGTGGTAATGACCTGCATTCGCGTGCTCGACTTCAACTCTCTCGGGCCGTCCATAAGCAAGAATCACAGGCTTGGAAAGCCCTGCCCCCGCGCGCGCGGCTCTTGCCAAATGCGCGCCCCTCTCTTATAGCGGGCGGGCGGTCGGAGTGTAGCTCAGCCTGGTAGAGCACTGTCTTCGGGAGGCAGGGGCCGGAGGTTCGAATCCTCTCACTCCGACCAGATTTCATTGCCGATTGGACTGTTGAAAGAAAGTTGTCTTTGGGTCAACGAACCTGAACGGGCAATGTCGCTTCAGCAGGCAAAACCGAATTCCAGCGCGTCGCAGGTGCTTGGGGGTGTATGTGGCGTAGGTGCTCGGCGTGATCCTTGTGTCCGGGTGACCGAGATACTGTGCTATCTCATCCATACTGACACCCCCGTCTGCCATGTGCACCGCCGCAGCATGGCAGAGCGCATGTGGCGTCACGCCTTGCAACCCAGCCTGGTTGACCGCGGCTGCAAAACCCTTCTTGACTGAACCTACTTGTCTCATCGCCGATTGCAGAGGAGGCTGTTGCGATGATGAAGCGTCTCACACCGGTTTTGGCCGGTTTCCTGTTGACTTCTGCACCTGCACTTGCCGATCCGGCAGGACTCTATTGTACTGACGGCGGAACCAGCTTCCTGATCGGACGGCTTGCGGGCAGCGCCGCATTCGAGGTGCGGATCACGAGCTGGCAAGGCATGTTCCATTGCGGCATCGAAGGCACGGCCCATGCGACGCCGGACGGCTGGCTGCTGGAGAATCAAGGCTGCCGGATTCAGTTGCGCGAGGAGAACGGCGCAATCGTGCTCGCCGCAGCGCCCCGTGAAGCTTGCGCGCCTTTCTGTGGTGCGCGGGCGAACCTCGATGGTCTGACCTTTCCGCATGGAAGCAGGGTAACGGCAAGCCCCGACCCTTCTCTCTTCGAGAGCGATCTCGGTGAACTGAACCCCTGCTGAGACGGGCGCACGACCCGACACGAGAGGGCGCGCCAAAGAGCCGAGATGCCTGCTCAGTGACCCGCTCAGAGGGTCTGACGCGCCATCCCTGAGCGTGATGGAGAATGTGCTGTCGGGTCAGCTTGGCAATGTCGGGTTCTGGCGCAGCTATCCGCAATCGGCCGTGGATGAGGCGTTTCGCCTGCTGGGCCGCGTCGGTCTCGATCACATGGTGGACAGGCGCGCGGATGCACTTTCGGGCGGGCAGCGCCTGCGCGCGGGACAGATCGTCTATGACGGCCCGCCGAAGGGGTTGACCGATGATCGCCTCACCGGGATCTATGGCGAGGAAGACTGGTCTGGCACCAGTTCCGATGACGACGACGATGATGCGCTCTCGCACAAGCAGGTCACCGCCGCGGTCGATATCCCCGAAATGCAGAAGGCCGCGCAGGGATGACAGCGCTCGCCGACACACCCGCAGCGGGCGCAAAGGCAGGGATAGGCGGCAGGACGGCCGGCTGAAATTCCGGCGGCCGAGAAACAGCATGGCTGAAAAAGGCTCGGCTGCTATCCGGATCCATCGCCATCCAGTGTGGTCAGCGGTCCGACGCGGTGCGGGGGGGCAGAAGATCGAGCCCCTGCATGTTCAGGAAATGCAGCATGTCGATGAAGATCCAGTTCTCGGCCAGCTTGTCGCCGTCGCG
>SLKB01000085.1 GCA_007134805.1 Paracoccaceae bacterium | reverse complement strand
TCGAGATGCGCGGGCGCGATCGTCGTGATCATCGCCAGATGCGGGCGGGCAAGCCGCGCGAGCGGCGCGATCTCGCCGGGGCGGTTCATGCCGATCTCGATCACGGCGAAATCGGCCTGCGGGTCCAGCCGCGCAAGCGTCACCGGCACCCCCCAGTGGTTGTTGAAGCTCGCCTCGGCGGCATGGGTGCGGCCGAAATTGGACAGCATCTCGCGCAGCATCTCCTTGGTCGAGGTCTTGCCGGCCGAGCCTGTCACCGCGATCACCTGCGCGGCCGCGCGCGCGCGGCCCGCCGCCCCCAGCGCCGTCAGCCCCGCCATCACATCGGGCACGATCAGCAGGGGCGCGTCCGGGTCCAGATTCTCGGGGATATGCGAGACCATCGCCGCCGCCGCCCCTTTCGCGAGCGCCTGCGCCACGAATTCATGCCCGTCGCGCACATCTTTCAGCGCAATGAACAGATCGCCGCGCGTCAGGCTGCGCGTGTCGATCGACACGCCCGTGGCCTGCCAGTCGCGCGTCGCCTGCCCGCCCGTTGCGTCTGCCGCATCCTGGGCGCGCCAGAGGCTCATGCGCGGGCCTCCAGCGCGGCGATCGCGACCGAGGCCTGCTCGACATCGTCGAAGGGATAGACCGTGTCGCCCACGATCTGGCCCGATTCGTGCCCCTTGCCGGCGACCAGTAGCGCGTCGCCCGGCCCCAGCGTATCGATCGCGCGCAGGATCGCCTCGGCGCGGTCGCCCACCTCATGCGCGTCGGGGCAGGCCGCCAGGATCTGCGCGCGGATCGCGCCAGGATCTTCTGAGCGCGGGTTGTCATCGGTCACATAGGCGATATCGGCATGCCGCGCCGCCGCCTGCCCCATCAACGGGCGCTTGGTGCGGTCGCGGTCTCCGCCCGCGCCGAACACCACGACAAGCCGGCCCATCACATGCGGGCGCAGCGCCTGCAGCGCCGCTTCCAGCGCCGCGGGCGTATGCGCGTAATCGACAAAGACCGGCGCCCCGTTCGCGCGCGCGCCGGCAAGCTGCATCCGCCCGCGCACCCCTTCGAGCCGCGACAGCCGCATCGCCACCTCGCCCGGCTCCGCGCCGCAGGCCAGCGCCAGCCCCACGGATGCCAGCACGTTTTCCGCCTGGAACCCTCCGATCAGCGGCAAGTGTTCCTGATAGCTGCGCCCCGCATAGGCAAAGCGCAGCACCTGGCCCGCGCTCTCATAGCGCTGCGCCTCGATGCGCAGGTCGCAATCGGGGCCGCGCCCGTAGGTCAGGGTCGATTGCCCGCGCAGTTCCGCGATCTCGAGGACATGCGCGCCCTCGGGATCATCCATGTTGATCACCGCAACCCCCTCCTCGGGCAGGATCCGGTCGAATAATTGCCGCTTCGCGCGCGCATATTCGGCCATGCTGGCATGGTAATCGAGGTGATCCTGGCTGAGATTGGTGAAGGCCGCCGCGCGCAGCCGCACCCCGTCGAGCCTTCGCTGATCAAGCCCGTGCGAGGATGCCTCCATCGCGACATGAGTGACGCCGGCCTGCGCGATCTCGGCCAGCAGGCGGTGCAGCGTGATCGGATCGGGCGTGGTATGCGCAAGCGGCGCGGAATACGCCCCTTCCACCCCGGTCGTGCCCAGATTGACCGCCTCATGACCCAGCAGCGCCCAGATCTGCCGGGTGAAGCTTGCCACCGACGTCTTGCCATTGGTGCCCGTGACTGCGACGATCACCTCGGGCTGGGCACCGAACCACAGCGCGGCCGCGCAGGCCAGCGCCGCGCGCGGCTCCTCGGCGAGCACCAGCGTGCCGCCCCAGCCCGCCAGCGCCTCGGCCGCGATCTCGGCGCCCGCGCGGTCGGTCAGGATCGCCGCCGCACCCATCCGCTGCGCGTAGGGGATGAATTCGGCCCCGTGCAGGCGCGTCCCCGGCAATGCCGCGAACAAGCCCCCCTCGCGCAGCTCGCGGCTGTCGGTTGCCAGCCCGTGCACGGACACATTCCCCCCACGGCTGGGCGACAGGCCCAGGGCAGAGAGCGGACGGGGGGGCAGATCAGGCACGCGCGGGGTCTCCTTTGCGGTGGCCGGGTGGTCGCGTGTTACTCCGATTTGCGATTCCGGTTCAATGCCCTCGTGTCAGGGGCGGAGCTCAAATGCCGCATCGGCCTGCGACAGCCGCACCGGGCGCAGGCCCAGAAGCGGCGCCACGCGGCGCGTGATCTCGGCCGAGACGGGCACCGCGGTCCAACCCGCCGTCCGCCGCGGCTCGGAGCCAGTGGTATCGACCGGCTCATCAAGCGTGACGACCAGCACATAGCGCGGCTCATGGGCGGGAAAGACGCTGGCAAAGGTCGCAAGCACGGCCTCCTTCTTGTAGCCGCCGCGCCCGTCGGGCTTGTCGGCAGAGCCCGTCTTGCCGCCCACCGGATAGCCGTCGATGCGCGCAAACGACGCCGTGCCCTCCTGCACGGTCTGGTGCAGCATCAGCTGCATCGCGCGCGCCGTGCGCGGCGAGACGAGCTGCTCGCCCACCTGCCTGCCCTGCTGTTTCACCAGCGTCGGCGTCACCTTGCGCCCGCCATTGGCGAGTGCTGCATAGCCCGCGGCCAGCGCCAGCGGGCTCGTGGACATGCCATGCCCGTAGGAAATCGTCATCACCGACAGATCCGACCAGCGCGCGGGCAGAAGCGGCCGCGCGCGCGCAGCTTCCGAGACTTCAAGCGGCATCGGCTCCAGCAGGCCGAAGCGGCGCAGGAAGTCCTGCTGCGCCTCGGCCCCGATCGGCTGCATGATCCGCGCCGTGCCGATATTCGAGGATTTCACCAGCACGTCCTTGACCGACAGTTCCGGGCCGTAATTGCGGAAATCGCGGATCCGGAACCGCCCCCAGGTCAGCGGGCCGCGCGTGTCGATCATGGTCTGCGGCGTGACCGTGCCCGCCTCGATCCCCTGCGCCACGGCGAATGTCTTCATCACCGAGCCAAGCTCGTAATAACCCTGCACCGCACGGTTGAAGAGCGGGCTGTCGGCAGGCTCGCCCTCGGTCGGGGGGGCGGGGCGGGCATTGGGGTCGAAATCGGGCAGCGACACAAGGCTGATCACCTCGCCCGTATGCACATCCATCAGCACGGCTGTCGCGCCATGGGCGTTGAGCATCCGCTTGCCACCCTCGAGCACTTCGGTCACTGTCGCCTGCACGGTCAGATCGAGCGCGAGGTGCAAGGGCACATCCACCTGCGTCGGGTCGCGCAGGCGCTCCTCGAAATACAGCTCCGCGCCCGCCACCCCGATCACCTCGGCCGCGCGCACCCCCTGCTGGCCGAAACTCGCCCCACCCAGCACATGCGCCGCCATCCGGCCATTGGGATAAAGCCGCATCTCGCGCGGGCCGAACAGAAGCCCCGGCTCGCCGATCTCATGAACCGCCTGCTGCTGCTCGGGCGACAACCGCGTGCGGATCCAGATGAAGCGCCGCGCAGGGTCGGTGAAGCGCGCTTCCAGACGGGGGACATCGATATCGGGAAAGATCTCGCCCAGCTTGCGCGCCGCGCGCGCAGGGTCGACCATCCGCCGTGTCTCGGCATAAAGCGCGTGAGTGGCAAGGTTGGTCGCCAGCACGACCCCGTTGCGATCGACGATATCCGCGCGCGCGCTCGAGATATCTTCCTGAAAGCCGCGGCTCATCTCCAGCGGCTCGGTCGCGGCCAGCAGCGCCATGCGCGCGCCAAGCACGAAAAACGCGCTCATGAAGATCAGCGCCAGCGCCAGAAGCCGGGTTTCGGCGCGCGCGCGGGCGCGGTCGCGGTCGGCCTCGAGCCGCAGGCGGCGGTTCTCGCGCTCGATCAGATCGGGGTTCTCGCCGCTCTCGCGGGCCTTGAGCACCGAGGCGAGCGGGCGCAGCGGCGTGCGGATCATGGCAGCGCCTCCGGCTCGGGCAGGGTGCCGGCCAGATGCTCGAACGTGCCGAAGACCTCGACCGCATCGACCACCTCTGAGCGCGGCTCGGGCATCGGATAGGCGACCTGCCCGATCTCGCCGAAATGCTCGCCCGTGATCGGCACCAACTTGAGCCGCGCGAAATTGAGATCCACCAGCTCGCGCAGCCGGTCGGGGCGGTTGAGATAGGCCCATTCCGCCCGCTGGATGCGCAAGGCCGCCGTCAGGCTTGCGATCTCGACATTCAGCGCGCGCTGCTCGTTCATCGCCTGGCGCGTGAGGTGGTTCTCGCGGTAGGCCCAGGCGGCCAGCGCGATCACCGAAAGGGCAGTGCACAGGAAAAGAAGCGTTCGCATGGGTCTACCTCAGGGACGTCAGGGCAAGTTCGGGCAGGCCGAGCGCCTGCGGATCAACAGGGGAAGCGGGTGCCGCCAGCCGCGCGGCCAGCCGCAACCGGGCCGAGCGCGCGCGCGGGTTTGCCTCAATTTCGGCCGCATCGGGCGCGATGCCGCGCTTGTCGAGCAGGCGAAAGCGCGGCGCCGCGGGGCGGGCCTCGGGCGCGTGGCGATTGCCCGGCCCCCCCTGCCCCGCGCGCGCGGCGAGGAACCGCTTGACCACCCGATCCTCGAGCGAATGAAAGCTCACCACCGCAAGCCTGCCCCCGGGGCGCAGCGCGCGTTCGGCCGCCTCGAGCCCGCGCACCAGCGCCTCGAACTCGGCATTGACGGCGATGCGCAGGCCCTGAAAGGACCGCGTCGCCGGGTGGCTCTGCCCGGGCTTGGGGCGCGGCAGGCAGGACGCGACGATCTCGGCGAGCTGCGCGGTCGTCTCGATCGGGGCCTCGCCGCGCGCCCGGATGATCGCGCGCGCGATCCGGCGCGACGCACGCTCCTCGCCATAATGATAGAGGATATCGGCAAGCGCGCCTTCCTCGGCGTCATTGACCAGATCGCGCGCCGAGGGGCCTGATTGCGACATCCGCATGTCCAGCGGCCCGTCGCGGGTGAAGGAAAACCCCCGCTCGGCGCGGTCGAGCTGCATCGAGGACACGCCCAGATCCAGCACCACCCCGTCGACCGGCCCGCCCGCAAGGGCGTCAAGCTCGGCGAAATTGCCCGCCACCAGCTCCAGCCGCCCGGCATAGTCGCCCGCCCAGGGCCGCGCCATCTCCAGCGCCAAGGGGTCGCGGTCGATGCCGATGACGCGCGCCGCGCCCGCATCCAGCAGCCCGCGCGCATACCCGCCCGCGCCGAAGGTGCCATCGACCCAGGTGCCCGAAATCGGCGCCAGCCGTGCAAGTATCGCGCCGAGCAGCACAGGCACATGCGCCGGCCGCGCCACCATCACAGGCCGCCCTCCGCCGCGCGGGGCGTCGGCAACAGGATGCGCGGGTCGTAATCGGGGCCCAGATCGGCCAGCAGGTCATCCTGCGTCTCGGCGAAGACCGCGTCGAACGTGTCTTCCTTCCAGATCTGGAAATGATCCATCCGCCCCATGAAGCGCGCCTTCTCGTCGGGTTCGAGCGCGAGCTTGTCGCGCAGCGACTGGGGCAGCACGATCCGCCCGTCCTCGTCGATCTGCGCCTCTTGCGAATAGGAATGATAGGTCAGCTCCATCAGCTTGCGCTCGCGCGAGCCGGGCTGCATCATCAGGATCCGGTCCTCGATCGCCTCCATCGCCGAGATGGTGAAGCAATCGAGCCGTTTCTGCGTGGGCAGGCCGGCGACGATGATGAAACTGGGGCGCTGCCCGTCGGTCCAGTCCGGGTCGCCCTCCTCGATCACGCGCCGGAACGTGGCCGGGACCGAGACCCGGCCCTTGCCATCCACCTTCTGGTGGTAGGTGTTCCTGAACCTGCGTGCCACGGCCCGGCGGTCCTCTGCTCTCGCCCGGCCCTGCCGTCAGGTGCCGGAATGAAAACGGCGGACCGAGCTGCTGCTACTGCTCGATCCGCCGACTGTCCCATCGCTGGGTGCCCGGTTGGCGCTCGCGTCCTTGGGGGGGATGCTGCTGGCGAGCGCGCCGGATCTCTTATGTTCAAGATAAGCGGGTGCCTGTATGAATTGTCTGCCTCGTTGGGGTCTTGAGCGCCCCTTGCTGCCCGTTCATCTTGATATCGGGATGCCATGGAACTTTGTGGGTCACAAGACAAAATTTCCGGGAATTGCTGGGCGAGGGTCTTAACCTTTATGAAAATTATCCACAAGAGCCAGTGGATAATTCAATCTGAGCACAACATAAAGTAGATCAGGCAAAAAGAACGCCCAGATATCCGGTGAAAATCTTGCGCCCCGCATCCCGGCGGGCGCGCCCATGAAATCCCGAAAAATCCCGATCCCGCCATCTTGTTGCCCAAAGGCCACAGCTATTCGGCGAAAAATCCGGCATCGCGCCGGGCTCACCCGCGAATCACACGGCAGTGATTCGCCTGTGACAGCACTGTGACCCGCCAATCCGTCCCGCCAATCCCCGAAAGGACCGGCGCCTCAGAGCTGGGCCATCAGGTTCTCGGCCATGCGCAGATAGGCGCGCGCCACCGGGCTGTCGGTGGCGGCCACCGGCACGCCCCCATCACCGGCAAGCCGCATCTCGATACTCAGCGGCAATTCACCAAGGAAGCGCAGGCCCTGCTTCGTGGCCTCGGCGCGCACGCCGCCCTCGCCGAAGATATGCTCTTCATGGCCGCATTTGGGGCAGATGAAGGTCGACATGTTCTCGATCAGCCCCAGGATCGGCGTCTTGAGCGTCTGAAAGGCCCGCAACGCCTTGCGCGCATCCAGCAGCGCCACATCCTGCGGGGTCGACACGACGATCGCGCCGCGCACGTCGAACTTGCTGCACAATGTCAGTTGAATATCGCCCGTGCCCGGCGGCATGTCCACGATCAGCACATCGAGCGTGCCCCATTCGACCTGCGTCAGCAATTGCTGCAAGGCCCCCATCAGCATCGGGCCGCGCCAGATCACGGCGTCATCGGCCTTCAGCATCAGCCCGATCGAGATCATCGTCACCCCATGCGCCGTCAGCGGGATGATCCGCTTGCCATCGGGCGAGGCGGGGCGCTTGTCCACGCCCATCATGCGCGGCTGGCTCGGGCCGTAGATATCGGCATCGAGCAGCCCCACCCGCACGCCAAGCCGCGCGAGCGCCACTGCAAGGTTCGAGGCCACGGTCGACTTGCCCACCCCTCCCTTGCCAGAGCCCACGGCAATCAGGTGCTTGACCCCCGGCACGGCCTGCTTGCCGTCCTGCGGGGTCGGGTGCCGCCCGAGCTTGAGCGCCGGCGCCGGCCCCTTGGGCTTGGCCGGGCCATGCGCGGTCAGCGCGACCGATACCCGCCGGATCCCGTCAAGCGCGGTCACCGCCGCTTCGGCGGCCGCGCGCACGGGCCCCAGCTCCTGCGCGGCCGCGGCATCCTCTGCCTCAATGACAAAGCGCACGGCCCCCTCCTCGACCACCAGCGCGCGCACCAGATCGCGCGACACCAGATCGCCCCCATCGGGCAGACTGACGCGGCGCAGGGCCTCAAGAACAGTTTCGCGGGACGGGGTCATCGGCGGCTCCTCTCTTGCCTCTCCCAGAAGATGCCCATGCACCGAGGTCAAGACAAGGGCAGGCCCGTCGGGAACCCTGTTCGCGTCCCGCGGCCTGATCGCCGCGGTGAGGGCCGCGCCCGACCCTCGGGGGCGCCGCCGACACCATCATGACACGATTCCAGGCGACACGGCCGGGCGCGGCCCGGGCTGGTCGCCCGCGCCAGGGCTGGGGGGAGCGTGGGGCCGAACAGTTTTCCGGTTTCTTACTTGAAAACGGGCAGGTACAAGGCTTTTTCATGCGCCACAGATTTCAGCGAGGGACTACATGGACACCTGTCTGTTTTGCAAGATCGCGGCCGGCGACCTGCCCTGCCACATGCTGTACGAGGACGACCAGATCCTCGCCTTCCTCGATCTGCACCCGATCCGGCCCGGCCATGCGCTGGTGATCCCCAAAACGCATGTTACCTGGTTCGAGGATCTGCCCGAGGACCTGGCGACCCGGATCACGCGCTGCGCCCAGCAGCTCGCGCGCGCGATGAAGGCCGAATACGGGGTCGAGCGGGTCTCGCTCTTCTATACAGGTATTCATGTGGCGCATGCCCATGCGCATGTCGTCCCGATGCATCATATCCATGATGTGAGTTCGGCGGCGTATCTCAAGGACGGGCCGGACCATTTCACCGCCCCCCCGCAATTGCCCCCCGAGGACATGACCGACATTGCCCGAAAACTGAAGGATCGCCTTTAATTCCACGTTAATGTCTTGTTAATCATTCGGGCCGCGCGCGGTGGCAATGCGTGATTGAAACACGCTCCGCAAAAGAATGCAGCAAAGCGGTGTCCAGGATGTCTCTTTTCCGGGCAATCTGAAGATTACCTAAGGGAAACATGCTTCTAGCGCATAGCTGCGTTGCAGCATTACGCGTTGTGCAATCGCAGCAAGCGTCTATCTTCATCTCAACGAAAGGGGAGGAGACAACCCCACACGAGAAAGAGCATAGAGATGTCGCACGCCGCAGAAAATATCAGCATGACGCACCCAAAATCGGGTGAGTACGGTTTTCTAGCACGCCTCCGCGATGGAATTCGGCGCCGCCGGGTTTACAATCAGACGATAAGAGAATTGCGTGAGTTGAGCACGCGGGAACTCGATGATCTCGGCATCAGCCGGTCGATGATCTCGCGGCTTGCCTATCAGGCCGCCTACGAGCGGTAAAGGTTTCGGACCCCCTTCCTCCTCCCTGGGGGTTCGAGAATGGTGGTGGCTCTACCTCCTCCCGGAGCCACCACCTAAAGAATTCGGCCTGCGCCGCGCCTCCGCGCAGCCATGGCCGAGACGGAGCGTGTGTCCCCTCTCCTCCTCCCTGGGGGCGCATGTCGGAAGGTCCTGGCTGTCCTCCTCCCTTGGCCGGGGCATTCCTTGAATACCGGGCCTTCGGTCCGAAGATTGCAACGGCCCTATCCTCCTCCCAGGGTCTTGCAAATTGGCGGCAGTCCCCTCCTCCTCCCTGGGACTGCCGCTTTTTCTTTTTCAGGCCCTTTTTTCATCCTGCAGAATCGTTTTTCACGATGTGAAAAAATCCGGGGCGCTGCAGCGCCGGTTTTTTTACTGTGCGAAATGATTTTTCATTTTCGGCTGAAAGCGCGGAAACCGATTATTTCACAATGGATTGCACGATCCTGGCCCCGCCCTTCCGTCAGAAGGGCACATCATCCGCCCGGTCGGCCGGCACGATGAACTTGGCCACAACATGTTTGGCCCCGGATTTCTCGAACACAATATATAGCTTGTCACCATCCACCGAGGCCACAAGCCCATAGCCGAATTTCCGGTGAAACACCCGCGCACCCACCTCGAAAGCGGGCTGCGCGGTCGCATCGATCACCATGTTCTTCGCCTCACGCGGCTGACTGACCGGCCGCCCGCCAGAGGCCTGCAAGCGCCGCCAACCCGGTGAATTATATACATTTGCGCGCTGGGCGCGATCCTCGACCGTGCTCGCGGCACTGGGGATTCCGCCGCCATAAAGCCCGGGCGGGGTCAGCACCTCGACATGTTCGGCGGGCAATTCATCGACAAAGCGCGACGGCATCTGCGATTGCCATTGCCCATAGACGCGCCGATTGGCCGCGAAACTGATCGTGCAGAGCTGCTCGGCGCGGGTGATCCCCACATAGGCGAGGCGGCGTTCTTCCTCCAAGCCCTTGATTCCACTTTCATCCATTGACCGCTGCGACGGGAAGAGCCCATCTTCCCAGCCCGGCAGGAACACGGCCGGAAATTCCAGCCCCTTCGCGCCATGCAGCGTCATGATGCTGACCTTCGCCTCGGAGCCGTCCTGCTCGTTGTCCATGATCAGCGCGACATGTTCGAGGAACCCCTGCAGATTATCGAAGTTTTCCAGGGCCTTGATCAGTTCCTTGAGATTGTCGAGCCGCCCCGGCGCCTCGGGCGTCTTGTCGTTGAGCCACATCTCGGTATAGCCCGAGTCCTCGAGGATCTGTTCGGCCAGCTCGATATGGCCGAGAGCGTCGCCCGCAGGCTCCATCGGCGCGATCCGCTCGACCAGATCATCGTCCCGCCCGGGCCCGGGCCCGCTGATCTGCGCGTGCCAGCGCGCAATCCCCTCGATGAGCGCGCGCAACTGCCCCGCGCCGCGCCCCTTGATCAGCCCTTCCTCAAGCGCCAGCCCCGCGCCCTGCACCAGCGAGACATCCGACGCCCGCGCGCGACGCTGGATGATCTGCTGTGCCTTGTCGCCAAGGCCCCTTTTGGGCGTGTTGACGATCCGCTCGAAGGCTAGATCGTCCGCAGGGCTGACCGCGAGGCGGAAATAGGCCATTGCGTCGCGCACTTCCATCCGCTCGTAGAAGCGCGGGCCGCCGATCACGCGGTAGGGCAGCCCGATCGTCAGGAAACGGTCCTCGAAGGCGCGCATCTGGTGGCTGGCGCGCACCAGAATCGCCATCTGATCGAGGCTGAAGGGCGCGAGATTGCGGGTGCCGCGGCTCAGATCCTCGATCTGCTCGCCGATCCAGCGCGCCTCTTCCTCGCCATCCCAATGGCCGATCAGCCGCAGCTTCTCGCCCGCGCGCGCCTCGGTCCAGAGCGTCTTGCCCAGACGATCCTCATTGCCGGCGATGACATGGCTGGCGGCGGCCAGGATATGCCGGGTCGAGCGGTAATTCTGTTCCAGCCGGACTACATGGGCGCCGGGAAAATCGCGCTCGAACCGCAGGATATTGCCCACTTCGGCGCCGCGCCAGCCATAGATCGACTGGTCGTCATCGCCGACGCAGCAGATATTGCGATGCCCCCCCGCAAGCAGCCGGAGCCAGAGATATTGCGCGACATTGGTGTCCTGATACTCGTCCACCAGAATGTAGCGAAACCGGCGCTGCCAGGTTTCGAGCACATCCGCGTGGTTTTGCAAGATGCTCACGCAATGCAGCAGGAGATCGCCGAAATCGCAGGCATTGAGCGTTTTCAGCCGCTCCTGATAGGCGGCGTAGAACTCGGTGCCGCGATTGTTGAAGGCGCCGGCTTCGGAACTCGGCACCTGATCGGGGCGCCAGGCGCGGTTCTTCCACTGGTCGATGATCGAGGCCAGAAGCCGCGCGGGCCAGCGTTTGTCGTCGATATTCTCGGCCGCGATGATCTGCTTGAGAAGCCGCAGCTGATCGTCGCTGTCGAGGATGGTGAAATTCGATTTCAGCCCCACGAGTTCGGCATGGCGGCGCAAGAGCTTCGCACTGATCGCGTGGAAGGTGCCGAGCCAGGCCATCCCCTCGACCGCCTCGCCCAGATAGCCGCCCACGCGCATCTTCATCTCGCGCGCGGCCTTGTTGGTGAAGGTGACGGCCAGAATCTCGGACGGGCGCGCCCGGCCGGTGTTCAGAAGATGCGCGATTCGCGCGGTCAGCGCCCGGGTCTTGCCCGTGCCCGCACCCGCGAGCATCAGCACCGGCCCGTCGAGCGTTTCAACTGCCAGCCGTTGCGCGTCGTTCAGCCCGTCAAGATAGGGCGCGGGCCGCGCAGCCATGGCGCGGGCGGACAGCGAAAGATCGGCATTGAAATCGCTCATGCCCCCATTCTAGCGCGCGGCCAGCGGAAGGAAAAGCCTGTGTTCTTGGAAAGTTCACGCGCGCAGCGCGCGAAATTCAGCCCGAGGCCGTGTCGCGCAGCATCGCAAGGTCGCGAAAGCTGCTGAGGAAATGCGACAGCAGCAGATCGACCTGCCGATCCGCAACCTGCGGGCGCGTCCCCTGCACCAGATCGCGCAGCGACAGCGCCCCGCCCTGCATGACCTGGCGATACGCATGCGCGGGCAGCAGCGCCATGTGCCAGGCCTCGAAGGCGCGCTCGGACACGGGGCCGGACCAGAGTTTCAGCACCCCACGGTGGCGCGGATCGCGCATCAGCCGCGCCCAGAGCGCGTTGACCGCCGCCTCGGGCCCTTCGATCACCTGAAAGATATTGCCCTCGTGATAGGCGAGCATCCCGGTGATCCCGTCGCGGGCATTGTTGTGGCGCGCGACGCGCAGGATGGCGCTCAGATCGTCGGGGGTCAGCATCGCGGGCGTGGAACTGAGATAGACGATGCGCAGCATGGGAACGGCCCTGTAGACGTGCAAATCGTATACAACCCTAGGGTCGGCAGGTTAACGCCCGGTAAAGTGCGCGCGTGCAGATTGCCGCGCCTGATCCGCGCTGTCCCAAAGCCTTCTGCCGAGCGGATTGCCCTGCCTGGTGGCACAGGTATAGTTGCGGGCATGAGCCGTGATCTGCGCTATCCCGCCCTGTCGGACCTGAAAACCGCCTGCAAGGCGCGGGTGCCGTGGTTCGTGTGGGAATATCTCGACAGCGCCACAGGGGCCGAGACAGTCAAGGCGCGCAACCGCGCCGCCTTCGCGCGGGTGCTGTTCCACCCTGCCGTGCTGCGCGGGCCGATCACCCCGGATCTGGGCACGCGGTTGATGGGGCGCGACTATGCGATGCCGGTGGGCGTGGGGCCCGTGGGCATGTCGGGGCTGATCTGGCCCGGCGCCGAGGCAGCGCTTGCCACCATGGCGAGAGACCGCCGCCTGCCCTATTGCCTGAGCACCGTCGCCACGCAGCCGCCCGAGCCGATCGGGCCGCTCGCGGGCGAGATGGGCTGGTTCCAGCTCTACCCGCCGAAAGACCCCGAGATCCGCCGCGACATCCTGACGCGCGCGCGCAAGGCGGGGTTCGAGACGCTGGTGCTGACGGTCGATCTGCCCGGCCCCTCACGGCGTGAGCGGCAATTGCGCGCCCAGCTTGCGATCCCGCCGAAGCTGACGCCCGCGATGCTCTGGCAGGTCGCGCAGCGGCCGGCCTGGGCCTGGGGCACATGGCGCGCGGGCACGCCCCGGCTGCGCCTGATGGAGGATTACCTCAAGCTTGACGGCAACGCCCCCTCGACCGCGCATCCGGGCTATCTTCTGCGCGCCGCACCTGATTGGGACTATCTGTGCGCGGTGCGCGAGGAATGGGAAGGCGCGCTTGCCATCAAGGGGGTGATGGTGCCCGAGGATGCCCTGCGGATGCGCGCGCTCGGCGCGGATGCGATCTGGCTGTCGAACCATGGGGGGCGGCAATTCGACGGGGCGCCCGCATCGCTCGATCTTCTGGACACGATGCGCCGGGCGCTGGGGCCAGAGGTGCCGCTGATCTTCGACGGAGGGGTCGAGACCGGGCTTGACGTGCTGCGCGCGCTGGCGCTGGGCGCGGATTTCGTGATGCTGGGGCGGGGCTGGCATTATGCGCTGGGCGCGCTGGGCGCGGC
>SLKB01000230.1 GCA_007134805.1 Paracoccaceae bacterium | reverse complement strand
GATCAAGATGCCACGCGCGATCAGATCGAAGAGCTGTTCCAAACCTGGAACGCTGCGCTTCAGACCCGAGATCCTGGCACGGTCGCCGCCCTATACGCTCAGGACGCGATCCTTCTGCCGACGCTCTCGAACGAGATGCGTCAGACGCCGGAAGCCATCGAGGCCTATTTCACCGAATTCGTCAAACTGCACCCGATCGCGACCATCATCGCACAGAATATCCGTATTTTTGGCCAGATCGCGATGAATTCGGGCCTCTATTCATTCGCAATCATCAACAATGGCGAAATCGGCAATGTGATCGCCCGTTTCACCTTCGTCTACCGGCAGGACAGTGATGGCTGGAAGATCATCGAGCATCATTCGTCGATGATGCCCGAGTCCTGAACGCGCGACCAGCCAGCGCCCGCCGACGCAGTTGCCTAATAATGCCGCGCGCAGGGCAATGGCAGGCCTGTGTTATAGCATGCCTGTCCGCCGCTGCGCGCCGCGATAGCGCAGGTAGCGCGCCCCCCTTCCAAGCGCAATCATGCTCGCATAAGCTGCACCCAGAGAGACAGCAGGAGCGCCGGCGCAATGATCACGACCTATCCGATGATGCAGTTTGCAGAGACAAGCAGTGACGTCATCCCCCTGCATCTTGTGGATGCCGATGGTCTGCCGGCCTTGCGCGAAGGATTGCCCGCGACAGTGCGCGCATGGCTCGACTCGCTGGGATTCGCGGCGGCATCAGGCGAGTTGGCACTGATCCCCGCAGCCGATGGAACGCTTATGATGGCACTCGCGGGCCGCGGCGATGCGCGAGCGCAGGCGCGCAGCCGTTTTTGCCTCGGCGGGGTACGCGGCAAGCTTCCGGCACGGCTCTTCCAACTCTACCATGACCTGGATCACGTGGCGCTTCAGGAAGAAGCGTTGGGCTGGCTTCTCGCAGGCTATGAATACACGCAGTTCCGGTCACATAGAAGTCGGGAACTTGCGCAGCTGCTGGCACCAGAGGGAGTCGATGCGGCCACTCTACAAGCGGTTGCCGCAGGCGAGGCGCTGACCCGCGATCTGATCAACACGCCCGCCTCGCATATGGGCCCGTCCGATCTGGAACACGCTGTCGCAAAGCTCGCCGAGAAGTTCAGTGCGACCTTTCATGCGACCACGGGCGACGATCTGCTGAGCGCCAATCTGCCACTGATCCATGCCGTGGGTCGGGCCTCGGAGCGTGCGCCGCGGCTCTTGGATCTGCGCTGGGGCGACACAGGGCCGAGCCTCACGCTGGTGGGCAAGGGCGTGTGTTTTGATACAGGCGGGCTCAACCTCAAACCCGGCGGCTCGATGGGGTTGATGAAAAAGGACATGGGCGGCGCGGCGACCGTCCTGGGACTTGCGCTGATGATAATGTCGCGCGGCTGGAAGCTGCGCCTGCGCGTCCTGATCCCCGCGGTCGAGAATGCGGTTTCCGGAAATGCCATGCGCCCGGGCGACATCCTGACCGCGCGCAACGGGCTGAGCATCGAGGTGAACAATACAGACGCCGAGGGACGCCTTGTCCTCGCCGATGCATTGACCATGGCCGATGCGGAACAGCCTGACATATTGGTCTGCATGGCGACATTGACAGGGGCGGCCCGGGTGGCGCTCGGGCCTGATTTTGCGCCGTTCTTCACGCGCGACGCAAGGCTCGCCACTGCGCTCTTGGAAGCGGCAAACGCAAGCCGCGATCCGGTCTGGCAGCTGCCCTTGCATCCCGGCTACGAAGCGATGATCGAACCCGGGATCGCGGATCTCGACAATGCCCCCTCCGGCGGGATGGCCGGCGCGATCACGGCCGCACTCTTTCTGCAGCGCTTTGTCAGGGCCGAGACCCGCTTCGTGCATTTCGACATCTACGGGCATCAGCCGCACGCAGCACCAGCGCGGCCGAAGGGTGGCGTCGGCCAGGGTGCGCGCGCCTTGTTCGGAGCACTCCCCGTGATACTCGGGCTGTGAGCGATCCCCGCCTTACCCCGTTCAGCGGCCGCGTCGCGCATGAAGGGCTGCGCGGTCTGATCGATGCGCCGCGATTCACGGAAGGCGAGCCTGCCCGCATCATCGCGCCGCTCGTTGATCTGCTGCGCAGGCCAACTGGCCCGCGCGACCGCCAACTCCTGCGCGGCGCGCGCGCGCGCGTGATCGATCGGGAGGGCACAACGTGCTTCGTTCAGGCCGAGGCGGACGGCTATTGCGGCTGGCTGAGATCGGAAGCGCTCGGCCCCGATCGGCCGGTCACCCATCGTGTTCACGCGCGTGCCACCCATCTTTACGCGGCCCCTGACATCAAAAGCCCCGAGACGGGAGCGCTTTCCCTCAATGCCCGCCTCGAGATCACGGAGAGCCAGGGCAGCTTTCTGCATACCGGATGCGGGCATTGGGTGCCGAGGACGCATCTGAGCCCGTGTGACCGTCCCGCGGAAGATCCGGTCGCTGTCGCAGAGACACTGCTTGGCGCGCCATATCTCTGGGGCGGCAACAGCCAGAACGGTCTGGACTGCTCGGGGCTCGTGCAACTCGCGCTCGACGCCTGTGGGCTGCCCTGCCCCGGTGACAGCGATCTGCAGGAGGCGGCTCTCGGCCCGAAACTGCCCTTGGGCACTGCGCTGATGCGCGGCGATCTGCTATTCTGGCGCGGCCATGTCGCCTGGGTGTTCGACCCCGAGACGATCCTCCATGCGAATGCCCACAGCATGTCCGTGACGCTCGAGCCTGCCCAACAGGCGATTGCGCGGATCGCGTGCGAAGGGCCGCTCACCTCCCATGTCCGACTGTCCCTCTAACGCGCGCGGGGGGCTTCGGGCTCAAGGTCTGCGCGGCTTCGCCCGCAAGGTGGGCAGGGCCTGCATCGGGTCTTCTGGCCAGGGGTGCTTGGGGTATTGCCCGCGCATGTCCTTTCGGACATCGCGGTAGCTTGATGCCCAGAATCCCGGCAGATCCGTGGTGACCTGAATTGGCCGCCGCGCGGGCGACAGCAGCACGAGGCGCAGCGCGAGGCGCGCCGGTCCGACAGTGGGATGGACGGCAAGGCCGAACATTTCCTGCAGCCGCACTGCGATTTCGGGCGCATCGCCGCTGTAGTCGATCGGCACCTTGTTGCCGAGCGGTGACACGAAATGCGCGGGCGCGAGCGTGTCGAGCGCGCGTGTCTGCGCGTGATCGAGCCGCGCGCGCAGCGCCGGCAACAGATCAAGGGCGCGGAGGTCCTCGGCCGTGCGGCACTCCAAAAGGTAGGGCCCCAGCCATATCTCGAGCGTGTCCAGAAGCGCCTCTCGCCGCATATCGGGCAGATCCGCACCCTGAGCGCGTAACAACTCAGCGCGCGCAATCAGTCTCTCCGCCGCAGGTGAGAGGGAAAGCCCCAGATGGCGCAGGCCTGCGCAGGCCCCTGCGACCACTGCTTCGGGGTCGGGATCCGGCCAGATCTGATCGGCGAGAACAAGGGCTCCGAAGCATTCCTGCTGCCGTGCCTCGACCCGGCGGGCGCGTTTCGACCAGCGACAGAT
>SLKB01000023.1 GCA_007134805.1 Paracoccaceae bacterium | reverse complement strand
TGGGCGTTGCGCACCGCCGGCACCAGCGCCTGCCCGTCGGTCGGCCAGACGATGATGGCATCGACCTGTTGCTGGATCAGGTCCTGCATCTGGCTGATCTGGCGGGCGACGTCGCCGCCGGCATCCAGAACGATCACCTCGACGTCCGGGTTGGCCTCGGCCGCCTCGATGAAGGCCCGCTCGTAGGTGGTCTGGTAGCTGTCGATGCCGACATTGTTCTGCGTGATGCCGATCCGCACGGTGTCGGCACTGGCGGCGCCGGCGAGCGCGATGACCGCGCTGGTGGCGAGCAGTGTCGTGAACCTTCTGGACATCCTGAACCTCCCGATGATGTCGCCTGTCGTCTCGCGGCCGGGTCGCACCGTCCGCGATTCGCCCTGCATGTGCAGGATGAGAAGATGCTGCGCCCGGCCGCGGCGGAACCGAACCGGACAAATATTCATCTTGGACATTCGTATATCCATAATGGATGTTTCGTGCCTGTGTCCGGATCGTCAATCCGGACATCCTTGAGGGAGTCGCAGCATGGCGTCGTCGAACGAACCGCGCCCCACCCGGGGTGCAGCGAGGAAGAGCCCGTCCGTGAAGATGGATGTTGTCCAGAATGAACAGCTTTCACGCCGGGCCGGCATCGCGCCCGGTGGCGGGCAGACGGCCGAGCCGGATGCCCTGGAGCTGCTGGATTTCGTCGAGGCGCTGGGCGCCGAGATCGAGCTGACGCTGGAGGTCTCCACCCCGAATCCGCATCTGCGGATGGCGGTCGCCCTGCTGCGGGGTCATCATCTGGGCCGGCTCGTCACCGCCACCAGCCTGATCGCCGCGGCCGGCGTGCCCTATGCCACGGCCCGGCGCCGGCTCGAGGAGATGCTGGCCGCCGATCTGATCGAACAGCGCGCGCGCTCGCGCAGCGGCCGGTCCTTCTCGCTGCATCCCACGGCCAAGCTGCTGGCGAAGTGGCAGCAGTTCTCCGAGCGGCTGCAGCGCATGACGGCCGATCTGGGGTCCGCGCCGGAACACGGGGGCGCCGAGTATTATTTCGGGGCGTCCTATCTGCCCGCCAACCAGACCATCGCACCGCCGCAGGTGCTGCCCGAACCGCTGAAACTGCCCGGAGGGCTGCGGATCCTGGTCCATGGCGATCCGACCTTCATGGTCATGGCCAACCTCAAGCGGCAGTTCGAGCAGATCATCGGCACCTCGATCAGCCAGCGTGCCTTTTCCATCGACCGGCTGCGCCAGGAGGCGTTGCGCAACGCCGAACGCCCGACCAGCCGCTACGACATCATCGCCGTGGACCTGCCCTGGATGGGCGAGTTCGCCGAACGCAACGTCCTGTCGCCGCTGGACGCGGTGCTGGAGCTGGACCGTCTGGACCCGGCCGATTTTCACACCGCCGGCTGGCTGGCCACGCATTGGGGGCGCCGGCCCTATGGGGTGCCCAGCCAGACGACGCCCGAACTGCTGTTCTATCGCAGCGACTGGTTCGCCCGGGACGGGATCGAGCCGCCGCGCACGACCCAGGCGGTGCTGGAGGCCGCACGGCATTTCCACGCGCCCGGCCGAGGCCGCTACGGCATCGCCTGGAATGCGGCGCGCGGCACGGCGCTGGGGCATCAGTTCCTGATGGCCTGTGCCGATTTCGGCCAGCCCATCGTCAACCTGCATCCGATCGCGGGCGGGTTCGAGGCCGATCTGGCCGGGCGGCAGGACATCGTGCCCACCATCGACACGCCGCTGGCCCGCGATGCCTGCGACTATCTGCTGGCGCTGCTGGACTTCTCGCCGCCGGAAATCCTGTCGATGTCGTGGTACGAGCGCATCCGCCCCTATGCCGCCGGCCGCATCGCCATGGCTTATGGCTACACGCTGCTGGCACCGTATTTCGAAGCCGACACGACCTCGCCTGCCCATGGCAACACCGGCTATCTTCCGCATCCTGCCGGGCCGAAGGGCACGCCGGTGGCGCCGGTCGGCGGCTATGCCCTGGGCATCCCCGCGAACCTCGCGCCCGAGCGGCGCGACGCCGCGGTCGAGGCGCTGATCGCCTTTACCGCGCCGGCCGCGCAGGAGCTCTATGTCATCAACGGCAGCCGCACCGCGCCGCGCTACTCGGTGGGTGCCGACCCGGACGTGCGCCGCCTGTCCCCGATCTTCGAGGCGGTCGATGCGATGTCCATGCGCGACGAGCTGCAATACTGGCCGCGCCCGCCGATCCCCGCGATCTCGGCCCTGATCGAGATCTGCGGCCAGGAAATCCACGACATGCTGCGCGGCATCGTGTCGCCGCGCGATGCGCTGCGCCGCGCCCAGTCGCGGGCCGAGGACGCGCTGCGAAATTCCGAGTTCTGAGGAGGAGAAGCCATGGATACCAAGCGCCTGACGGGCAAGAACATTCTGATCACCGGCGCCGGGCGCGGGATGGGGGCCACCAATGCCCAGCACTTCGCCGCCATGGGCGCGAATGTCTGCCTGGGGGATCTGGACCTGGACGCGGCACAATCCATGGCCGACGAGATCAACGCCGAGGGCAATGGCCGTGCCATTGCCGTGCAGATGGATGTCACCAGCCGCGCGGACAATGCCCGCGCCGTCGCCGCCACGGTCGATGCCTTCGGCATGATCAATGTGGGCCTGTTCAACGCCGGCCTGAACAAGCCCCGGTTCTTCATGGACATCGACGAGGACAACTGGGACCTCATCATGAACGTCAACACCAAGGCGATGTGGCTGGGGATGCAGGAAACCGCGCGCCAGATGATCGCGCAGGGCAGGCAGGAGTACCCCTACAAGCTGATCAACGTCGGCTCCATCGCCTCGCGCAAGCCGCTGGTGGATGTGACGGTCTACTGCACGTCCAAATACGGCTGCCTGGCGCTGACCCATTGCGGCGCGGTTGCGCTGGCCGAGCACGGGATCACGGTGAACGGCTATGCCCCGGGCGTGGTGGTCACCCCGCTCTGGGAGCAGCTGGACAAGGACCTGGTCGACATCGGCTTCAAGAAGCGCGAGGGGCAGGCCTACGAGGACATCGTGCGCGACGCGCTGCAGATCAAGCGCGTCTCCTACCCCGATGACGTCAAGGGTACGGCCGCTTTCCTGGCCAGCGCCGACAGCGACTACATGACCGGGCAGATGATCCACATCGACGGCGGCTGGTGCATCCAGTGACGCGCTGACCCGGTCCCCCTCCCACACCCTCACAACAGCGATGCGTCGCTGCACGCATCCACGGAGCCCTGTCATGTCACGAGCCCTGATGCCGAACCTGCTGACCCCGCAGGATCTGGACCCCAACTGGGAATGGCGGGACCGCCTGCCCGCCTGGGGCCACAATTCGGTCGATTTCGAGCGCCGGATCGATCATGACCGGCTGCGCCGGTATCGGCTGGCGCGGACGCGGCAATCCCTCCAGAATTCGCAGGCCGGGTCGCTGTTGTTGTTTGATGTGAACAACATCCGCTACGTCACCGCCACCAAGATCGGCGAGTGGGAGCGCGACAAGATGTGTCGCTTCTGCCTGCTGACCGGCGACGA
>SLKB01000396.1 GCA_007134805.1 Paracoccaceae bacterium | reverse complement strand
GCAACGCATCGGGCGTCGTGCCGATCCGGCCCCAGCCGCCGCGCGCAAGCGGCGTGCCGGCGAGTTGCGGAAAGATCCGGGCAAGTTGCGCCTGCGCCCAGGCCCGGTGCAGCCCCGCCTCGATCCCGCCAAGCTGGCCGACCGAGCCGAGGATCACCCGACCGCGCGCATCCCGCCGGAACGAGGTCAGGATCTTGCGGGTGTCCCACGCGCCTTCCTCGCCCGGGATCACGCTGTCCAGAAGCCCGCGGGGCAGCGGCTCGGTCGCGAAGTTGAAATAGGGCAGGATGGCCTGCGCGCGCCCGATCTCGGCGAAGGGCGGGGTCGAATAGGCATTGGTGGCAAGGATCACCTGGCCTGCGTCCAGGGTCGCATCCTGCAGGCGCAGCCGCCAGCCATCCTTGCGCTGCGCGATCGATCGCACCGGGCTCTGGCAGAAGATCCGGGCACCCGCGCGTTGGCCGGCCCGCGCCAGTTCGCGCGCATAGGCGAGCGGCTGGATCGTTCCCGCGCGCGGGTCGAACAGGGCGGCGCGGTAGGCGGGGCTGCCCAGCCGCGCCTGCGTCGCTTGCGCATCGAGCAGATCGAGCGCAGCCCCGCGCGCCGCCCATTGCCGCGCCCGCGCGGCCAGCGCGACGGTGCCGCGCGCATCGGGCGCGCAGTGCAGCGTGCCGACCGCGCGCGCCTCGCAGGCGAGCCCTTCGGCCGCAACCAGATCCCAGACCATGCCGGGCGCGCGGGCCAGCAGATCGAGCAGCCTTTCGCCACGGTCCGGGCCCGCGCGCGCGATCAGATCCTCGGGGCTCAGCCAGAGGCCTGCATTGACCAGCCCCACATTCCGCCCCGAGGCGCCCGCGCCGATGCAGGCGGCCTCGACCAGCGCCACCGACACGCCCACCCGCGCCAGATGCAGCGCGGCGCTGAGCCCGGTATAGCCCGCCCCCACCACGGCCACATCGGCCTGCGCCGCGCCCGAAAGCGGCGGGCAGTCGGGCGCGGGTGGGGCAGTTGCGACCCAGGGCTCGGGCGGGTCAGATGTCAAATCTCACGCCCTGCGCAAGCGGCAGCTCGGTCGAGTAGTTGATCGTGTTGGTGGCGCGGCGCATATAGGCCTTCCAGGCGTCCGAGCCGCTTTCGCGCCCGCCGCCGGTGTCCTTCTCGCCCCCGAAGGCGCCACCGATCTCGGCGCCCGAGGGGCCGATATTGACATTGGCGATCCCGCAATCGGACCCCACGGCCGAGAGAAACGTCTCGGCCTCGCGCAGATCAAGCGTGAAGATGCATGACGACAGCCCCTGCGGCACACCGTTTTGCAGCGCGATGGCCTCGTTGAGCGTGTCATATTCCATCGCGTAAAGGATCGGGGCGAAGGTTTCGGCCTGCACGATCGGCGTCTGCCCCGGCATCTCGACAATGGCGGGGCGGCGGTAGCAGCCCCCCGCGACCGCCTCGACGGCCGCGCCGCCATGGACAGTGCCGCCCTCGGCGCGGGCCTGATCGAGCGCGTCCTGCATGCGCGCGCCGGCGCCCGCGTCGATAAGCGGGCCCACCAGCGTGCCTTGCGCGCGCGGATCGCCCACGGGCAGGCTTGCATAGGCGGCTTTCAGCTTCTCGATGAGCCCTTCGCGGATCGAGCGGTGCACGATCAGCCGGCGCAGCGAGGTGCAGCGCTGCCCGGCCGTGCCCACGGCCGAGAAGACGATCGCGCGCACCGCCATGTCGAGATCGGCCGAGGGAGCCACGATCATGGCATTGTTGCCGCCGAGCTCGAGGATCGCGCGCCCGAAGCGGGCGGCGAGGCGCGGGGCGACCTGCCGTCCCATGCGCGTCGAGCCTGTGGCCGAGACGAGCGGCACGGCGGGGCTGTCGACCAGCGCGCCCCCGATCTCACCTCCGCCGATCACCAGTTGCACGAGCCCTTCGGGCGCGTCCGCGCCGAAACGCGCGCGCGCGCGCTCATACGCGGCCATCGCAGCCATGGCCGTGAGCGGAGATTTCTCGGAGGGTTTCCAGATCACCGGATTGCCGCAGACAAGCGCGATGGCCGTGTTCCAGGACCAGACGGCGACAGGAAAGTTGAAGGCCGTGATCACCCCCGTGGGCCCCAGCGGGTGCCAGCTTTCCATCATCCGGTGGCCGGGGCGTTCGCTGGCGATGGTCAGCCCGTACAACTGGCGCGAGAGGCCGAGCGCGAAATCGCAGATATCGATCATCTCCTGCACTTCGCCAAGCCCTTCGGAGGTGATCTTGCCAGCCTCGATCGTCACGACCGCGCCGAGAGCCTCCTTGCCGGCGCGCAGCTCTTCACCCAGAAGGCGCACAAGCTCGCCCCGGCGCGGGGCGGGGAGGCGCCGCCAGGCGCCGAAGGCGTCCTGCGCGCGGGCGATGATGGCGGGCATTTCTGCGGGCGCGGTCTGCGCGACGCGGGCGATCTCGGCCCCGTCGATGGGGCTGTGCACGGCCAGATCCCCGCCCGTGATCCGCGCGGGGTCGATCCCGGCTGCTTTCAGAACGTCGCGATGCTGCATCTGGGCCTCCTCAATTTGTCATCCCTGACCTCGTGATACCTGATCTGAGCGAGGGTCCAAGGGCGAAACGACGTAATAAAAAGGCCCGGCGCATTGCCGGGCCCTTGATCTGGCAGCGGAGGCGCGCGCCTATTCGGCGAGTTGTTCCTGCAATTCGGTGAAGGCGGCCGTGAAGCCCATGAGCGACATCGACAGCTCGACCGGCTGATCGGGGGCGGCGACCGGGTAGATCGTCCAGACGGCTTCGGCCCCGCGGCGGAAGCTGGTGACCTCTTCCTCGGTGAAGCCCACGCGCGCGATGCAGCCGATCGCCGTGCAGAAGGTGAACGGGTAGCGTTTGGCCGCCCCGCCATCGACCTGCTTGACCAGTTGCGCCGTGAGCAGCGTCTCGAGCGGTGTCAGGATCGTGGCGCCGGCAAAGGCCTCCTGCCCCGGCGGCAGCGGGAACAGGGTGATCTCGGCAGTGGGGTTGCCCTCGGAGTCGCGCAGAAGCTGGTACATCTGGCACGGATCGTCCGCGTCGGGAACGCGCACGCACAGCAACTCCCAATCGCCATGGGTCGCGCCGATATAGGACTCGCCATCGACATCATCGGTCAGGACTTCGCCCGTCGAGAGCCCGCCCAGCGGCAGGTCGGCCACGCCCTCTTCAGGGGCTGCAGGCTCGGTCTGCGACTGCGCGGGCAGCGCGAGCACCGTGCCGGTCAGCATCAGCGCGAGCGCGGCTGTAACGGGGGAGAGTGGAGTGAGTGTGGTCGTGCCTGTGCGTGTCATGCGCTTTCCTGTTGCCCTCTTATTTCGGGCATCTGGTAGCATGCAGGCGTGGCGGATGTCAGTGAAAAAAAACGGCGCCATGGTGCTGTAACCCGCATGTGACCGAGGCGGCAGGCGCGCGGGGACCCGGCTGCGGCCGGGACCGGTTTGCGCGAAGCAAATAAGGGCCCGAGGGGCCCTTATTTCCGTGGGTTTTCCCACAGTCGTTTCACTCCCTGTCGGACTGGCCGACGAATTGGCCAATGGTTATGGACAAAAATTCCACCCGTCAACAAAAAACCTTGCATTTGCGCGGAGTTGTTCCGCCGCCTCGCCGGAGCTGGATAAAAAATGCTGCACCCGAAGGTGCAGCCAGTTCGACAGGGAGGAAATATGCCCGATCAGGAGGGTGCCGGGCACGGGAAGAAGATGCCAGAAGCTGGTTAAGATTTGCTTTCCATCAGCGTGCGTGCTGCTTAACGATATCCGCCGGGATGCCGGCTTGAGGATCGGGGGACAGGTGATGGAGGATGACGCGGTTTTTATAGGGGGCGGCGGGCCGGACCAGCGCGAGGCGCAGAGCCTGGCCCTGCGCCTTGGCAACCGGCACGGGCTGATCGCCGGGGCCACCGGAACGGGCAAGACGATCACCATGCAGATCCTTGCCGAAGGGTTCTCGGATGCCGGCGTGCCCGTGTTCCTGACCGACATCAAGGGCGATGTGGCGGGCATGGCGCTGCCCGGCCCGCCGCGCGACGGCCTGATGCGGCGCGCCGAGGCGATCGGCATGCAGGGCTATGGCTTTCGCGAGAGCCCGGTCATCTTCTGGGATTTCTTCGGCGAGCATGGTCATCCGGTGCGCGCGACCATCGCCGAGGTCGGTCCGCTTCTGCTTGCGCGCATGCTCGATCTCACCGAGGCGCAGGAGGGCGTGATCAACGTGGCCTTCCGCATCTCGGATGATGAGGGGCTGCCGATCCTCGATCTGAAGGATCTGCGCGCGATTCTGAACTTTCTGGGCGAGAACCAGCGCGACATCTCGCTGCGCTATGGCAATGTGACCACGCAAAGCATCGGGGCGATCCAGCGCAAGCTTCTGGTGCTGGAAAACCAGGGGGCGGTGCAGTTCTTCTCGGAACCCGCGCTCGAGCTTGGCGATTTCATGCGCAGGGCGCCGGACGGGCGGGGCTATGTCTCGATCCTGCATGCCGAGCGGCTGATGCGCAGCCCGCGGCTTTACGCGACCTTCCTGCTGTGGCTTCTGTCGCAGCTTTTCGAGGAATTGCCCGAGCTTGGCAATCCCGACAAGCCCGTGCTCGTGTTCTTCTTCGATGAGGCGCATCTGCTGTTCAACGGCGCGCCGCGCGCGCTGATCGAGAAGGTCGAGCGGGTGGCGCGGCTGATCCGCTCGAAGGGGGTGGGCGTCTATTTCATCACCCAGAACCCCGATGATGTGCCCGACTCGGTGCTCGGCCAGTTGGGCAACCGGGTGCAGCACGCGCTGCGCGCCTTCACGGCGCGCGACCAGCAGGCCCTGCGCCGCGCCGCGCAGACCTACCGGCCCAACCCGCGTTTCGATATTGGCGAAGCGATCCGCGATGTGGGCGTGGGCGAGGCCGTGACCTCGTTTCTGGAGGCGCGCGGCAATCCCGGCATGGCTGAGCGCACGCTGATCCGGCCGCCCGCCTCGTCGATGGGGCCGATCGAGGACGGGGCGCGGCAGATGCTGATGCTGCGCTCGCCGGTGGCGGGGAAATATGAGCGGCTGATCGACAGCGACAGCGCCCATGAGATGCTCGCGCGCCGCGCCGAGGCTGCCGCGCGCGAGGCCGCACAGGCGCAGGCCGAGCGCGAGTTCACGGCCGCGCGCCGCTACGAGCCGCCCGCGCGACAGACGACGCGCGCCGCGCCTGCGCGGCAGGGAACGCGCGCCGCGCCTGCGCGGCGTGGCGACTCGGCGGTGGATGCCTTTGCCAAGTCGATGGCCCGGCAAATGGGGAGCCGGACCGGGCAGGCGCTGGTGCGCGGGGTGCTGGGCGGGCTGCTGAAGGGGCGCTGAGCACGTTGCGTGCCTCCCGGTTTCGCGTTAGGGGCTTGCGCCTGAAACAAGCGAAGGCGCGCAGGCATGAAATTTCTCGATCTTGCAAAGGTCCAGATCCGCTCGGGCGGGGGCGGGGCCGGCTGCGTGTCCTTCCGGCGCGAGAAATTCATCGAATATGGCGGGCCGGACGGGGGTGATGGCGGGCGCGGTGGCGATGTCTGGGTCGAGGTCGTCGACGGGCTGAACACGCTGATCGATTTCCGCTACCAGCAGCATTTCTTCGCGAAATCCGGCCAGCCCGGCATGGGCAAGGGGCGCACGGGCAAGGACGGGGCCGATGTGGTGTTGCGCGTGCCCGTGGGCACCGAGATCCTCGACGAGGATCAGGAGACCGTGATCGCCGATCTGACCGAAGTGGGCGAGAAGGTCCTGCTTGCCAAGGGGGGCAATGGCGGCTGGGGCAACCTGCAGTTCAAATCGGCCACCAATCAGGCGCCGCGCCGCGCCAATCGCGGCCAGCCGGGCGTCGAGCGCGAGATCTGGCTGCGGCTGAAGCTGATCGCCGATGCGGGGCTTGCGGGGCTGCCCAATGCGGGCAAGTCGACCTTTCTGGCCGCGACCTCGAATGCGCGGCCCAAGATCGCGGATTATCCCTTCACGACGCTGCACCCCAATCTGGGCGTGGTGGGTATTGACGGGCGCGAATTCGTCATGGCCGATATTCCGGGGCTGATCGAGGGCGCGAGCGAGGGGCGGGGCCTCGGGGATCAGTTCCTCGGCCATGTCGAGCGCTGCGCGGTGCTCTTGCAGCTTGTCGATGGCACCGCGGAAGATGTCGCCGAGGACTGGCGGATCATCGATCATGAGCTGGACGCCTATTCGCATGACGTGGCGATGAAGCCGCGGATCATCGCGCTCAACAAGATCGACGCGCTGGACGAGGAAGAGCGCGCCGCGAAGAAAGCCGCGCTCGAGGCCGCGTGCGGGCGCGCGGTCTTCATGATCTCGGCAGTGTCGGGCGAGGGGATGCAGACAGTGCTGCGCGCGCTCATCGCGCGGATCGACAAGGCGCATCCCAAGGCAGAGGAAGACGGGCCGTGGCAGCCGTGAGCGCGGCGCAAGCGCTTGCGCGCGCGCGGCGGGTGGTGGTCAAGATCGGCTCGGCGCTGCTGGTCGAGGGGGGCGCGCTGCGGGTCGCGTGGTTGCGCGCGCTGGCCGCCGATGTGGCCGAGTTGCGCGACGGCGGCGCGGATGTTGTGATCGTGTCCTCGGGCTCGATCGCGCTGGGGCGCGGGGTGCTGGCGCTGCCGGCGGGTGCCTTGCCGCTCGAACAGAGCCAGGCGGCGGCGGCCGTCGGCCAGATCCGGCTTGCGCGCGCCTATGAAGAGGCGCTCGCGCCCCATGGGATCGCGACAGCGCAGGTGTTGCTGACGCTGGACGATACGCAGAACCGGCGGCGCTATCTCAACAGCCGCGCGACGCTGGCGACGCTGCTGGGCATGGGCGTGGTGCCGATTGTCAATGAAAACGACACGATCGCGACGGATGAGATCCGTTATGGTGACAATGATCGGCTGGGCGCGCAGGTGGCCGTCACCATCGGCGCGGATCTGCTGGTGCTGCTGTCGGATGTCGACGGGCTCTATACCGGGAACCCGCAGACTGACGCGCACGCGCGCCATCTGCCGCAGATCGACGCGGTGACGCCGGCGATCGAGGCGATGGCGGGTGATCCGGCCTCGGGGCTCTCGAAAGGGGGCATGAAGACCAAGGTGATGGCGGCGCGGATCGCGACCGGTTCGGGTTGTGCGATGATCATTGGCGCAGGCGCCGCGCCGCATCCGCTGCGGGCGCTGCGCGAGGGGGCGCGCGCCACGGTCTTTGCCGCGCAGGGCGACCCGCGCTCGGCGCGCAAGCGCTGGATCGCGGCGATGAAGCCGCGCGGGGTGCTGCATGTCGATGCGGGTGCAGTGGCGGCGCTGGCGGCGGGGCGGTCGCTTCTGCCCGCTGGGCTCGTGCGGGTGGAAGGCGCGTTCCAGCGCGGCGATCCCGTGACGATCATGGGGCCGGAGGGGGCGCTGGGGCTGGGCCTTGCGGGGTATTCGAGCAGCGAGGCCGCAGCCCTTGCAGGCCATCGCAGCCACGAGATAGAAGCAATCCTGAATTATCCGGGCCGCGTGGCCCTCATTCACCGGGACGAGATGGCGCTATGACAGAGATCAGCCCCGAGATGGCGCAGATGGGCGCGCGTGCCCGCGCCGCAGCCCAGGTTCTGGCGACTGCCAGCGCCGAGGCGAAGACCCGCGCGCTGCATGCGGCCGCTGATGCGCTCGATGCGGCGCGCACGGAAATCCTCGCGGCCAATGCGCGCGACATGGCAGCGGCCGAGGACAAGGGGCTCGGCCAGGCGATGCTCGACCGGCTGATGCTGGACGCGGCGCGTGCGGGCGGGATCGTGACGGCACTGCGCACCATCGCCGACCAGCCCGATCCGGTGGGCGCGGTGATCACCGAATGGGACCGGCCGAACGGGCTGCATATCCAGCGGGTGCGCACGCCGCTGGGCGTGATCGGGGTGATCTACGAATCGCGCCCCAATGTCACGGCGGATGCGGGCGCGCTGTGCCTGAAGGCGGGTAATGCCGTGATCCTGCGCGGCGGATCGGAGAGCGCGCATTCGGCGCGCGCGATCCATGCTGCACTGGTCGCCGGGCTGCGCGCAGGTGGGCTGCCGGAAGATGCGATCCAGCTTGTGCCCACGCAGGACCGCGCCGCCGTGGGCGAGATGCTGCGAATGGTCGACCATATCGACGTGATCGTGCCGCGCGGGGGCAAGGGGCTCGTGGGCCTCGTGCAGCGCGAGGCGCGCGTGCCGGTCTTCGCGCATCTGGAAGGGATCTGCCATGTCTATGTCGACGCAAGCGCCGATGCCGAGAAGGCGCGGCGCGTGGTGCTGAACGCCAAGACGCGGCGGACAGGCATTTGCGGGGCGGCGGAATGCCTGCTCCTGCACCGCGACATTGCCGAGGGCCTGGGCGCGCAGATCGTGGCGGATCTGGTCGATGCGGGGGTCGAGCTGCGCGTGGGGGCGGGGCTGAAGCATCTGCCCGGGGTGCGCCCGGCCGCGCCCGAGGATTTCGGGCGCGAGTTCCTCGACCGGATCATGGCCGTGCAGGTGGTCGAGGATGTCGAGGGCGCGATGGCGCATATCCGCGCCCATGGCTCGCAGCACACCGAGGCCGTGATCACCGAGGATGACGCCGTCGCCGCGCGTTTCTTTGCCGGGCTCGATAGTGCGATCCTGATGCGCAACGCCTCGACCCAGTTCGCCGATGGCGGCGAGTTCGGCCTGGGCGCCGAGATCGGCATCGCCACGGGCAAGCTGCACGCGCGCGGGCCGATCGGAGCCGAGCAGTTGACAAGCTTCAAGTATCTGGTCACGGGCGATGGCACGATCCGCGCGTGAGCGCCTGCTCAGATGCGTGACCAGGGGACGGTGAAACGCTCCATCACCTCGGCAAGCTGCGCGTCATCGACCGAGTCTGCGGGTTTGATCTGCGCGACGAGGCCGCGCTTGCGCTCTTCGATGACATCATGCACTTCGGCCTGCAGACCGGCCTCGGAAAAGGCCTCGTTGAGCACGCGCGTGATCGCACGGCGGCGCAGATCGGGCTTGAAGACCTTGCCCACGGCGGTCTTTGGCAGCTCTGGCAGGATCTCGAGATGTTTGGGCACGGCCGCGCGTTCGCTGATGGTCTCGCGCGCATGCGCCATCAGGTCGGCCTCGTCGACCTTTGCAGCACCCACGAGTTCCACATAGGCGCAGGGCAATTCACCGGCGACCGGGTCAGGCTGGCCGATCGCGCCCACGAAGCTGACGGCCGGGTGGGAAAGCAGGGCCTCTTCGATCTCGGCGGGGTCGATATTGTGGCCCGCGCGGATGATCAGGTCCTTCTGCCGCCCCGTGATCCAGAGATAGCCATCTGCATCGATGCGCCCCAGATCACCTGTGCGCAGGAAGCGCCCGCGCGCCAGCAGATCGCGATTCTTGGCCTCGTCGGTATAGGTTCTTGCAGTCACACCGGGATTGGCGACGCAGATCTCGCCGACCTCATCGGTCCCGCATTCCTCGAAATCGCCATTGCGCACGCGCAGGATCTTCACCTCGGTATAGGGCAGCGGCAGGCCGACCGAGCCCACTTTCTTCTCGCCCTCGACCGGATTGCACGAGACGAGGCAGGTCGCCTCGGTGAGCCCGTAGCCCTCGGCGATCTGGACGCCGGTGGCTGCCTCGAACCGGCGAAACAGCTCGCGCGGCAGCGCGGCCGAGCCCGAGATGCCGGTGCGCAGCGTCGTGATATCGGCATCGACCTTGCGTTGCATGAGCGCCGAAAGTGCGGTGGGCACAGTGATCATGAAGGTCACGCCCCAGCGCTCGATCAGCTTCCAGAAATTGTCGAACACCCCCTCGCCGCGATAGCCCTGCGGCGTCGGCATGACCATATGCGCGCCCGAGACCAGGCAGGACATCAGGATCGGATAGGCCGCGAAGACGTGAAAGAGCGGCAGCGGACAAAGCAGCACGTCCTTTTCGTTGAACAGCAACTCGGCCCCGAGCCAGCCATTGTAGATCATCCCGGAGAAGCGGTGCCGGGCGAGCTTGGGCATGCCCGTGGTGCCGCCCGTGTGGAAGAGCGCGGCGATCCGGTCGCTGTCCGAAGGCGCGAAGTCGAGCGCGTCTGCGCGCTGCCGGGCGATCTCGCGGTGGAAGTCGATGACGCGCGCCTTGTGCCGGATATCGAGCTTCGGGCGCAGGAAGGGCACGATCCAGCTTTTCGGCGGGCTCAGATGGGGCAGCATGTCCAGCTCGATCACTGTGTGGACATCGGGCGCCTCTGCCACGGCCTGCGCGACTTTCTGCGCGACATCGGTCTTGGGGAAGCTGCGCAGCGTGACCACCACCCGCGCGCCCGTCTCGCGCAGCAGGGCTGCGATCCGCTCAGGCTCCAGCAGCGGGTTGATCGGGCAGGCGCGCCCGGCCGTCATCGCGCCCAGAAGCGTCACGGCGGTCTCGTTGAGCGTGGGCAGGATATAGGCGAGGCTCGTGTCCTCATCGACGCCGAGGCTGCGGAAGAGGTTCGCGGCCTGCGTGACGCGGGCGAGAAACTCAGACCAGTTGAGCGTCTGCGCCTTGGCGCCGGGCTGCGCGAACATCTGGAAGCTGACCGCTGGGCGCGCGCCGTGGCGCGCGGCGGTCCGGTTCAGGGCGTCGTAGATGGTCCGCGGCAACTCGCGGCTGTCCCACGTGCCCTCCGCCTCGACCGCGCGCAGATCGGCTGCGGTTCTGAATACATGCATGATCTTGTCCTCCCTCACGAGAGGCAAGCAGAGCATGACAGCGCAGGCCATGCAAGCGCTGGCCGCGCGGTGGAGTGTTGGGGTGGCTCAGGCCGGGTTCGGGCGCAGGGCGAGCCAGATCAGCGCCGCGCCGGCAAGCACGAGAAAGGGCAACATCGCCATGTTGACCAGAAGCCAGCCGGTTTCGGCGGTGCCGCCTGCGCAATTCATCAGCGTGCCCGAGCTGAGCGAGGCGACGAAGACCCCCCCGAAGACGATCATGTCGTTGAGACCCTGCACACGGCCGCGTTCCTCGGGCGCATGCGCGGCCGAGAGCATCGTGGTGGCGCCGATGAAGCCGAAATTCCACCCGATCCCGAGCAGGAAGAGCGCGATGTAGAATTGCTCCAGTTGCACGCCCGACATCGCGACCGCTCCCGCCGCCGCGAGGATCACGAGCCCTGTGCCGACAATCGCCCGCGCGCCGAACCGGTTGATGAGATGCCCCGTGACGAAGGAAGGCGCATACATCGCCAGCACATGGACCGAGACGATATTCGCCGCATCCGACGTGGCAAAGCCGCATCCCACGACGGCAAGCGGGGTCGAGGTCATCACCAGGTTCATCAGCGCGTAGGACACGGTGCCGCAGATGATCGCGACGGCGATCACCGGGGTCTTGAGCAATTCGCGGCGCGGCCGGGCAGGGGCTGCGCTTGCATCGGGCACGGGCGGGCGGGGGATGTCCAGAAGGCTCAGAAGCGCCATGCCGGCAAGGTTGAGCAAGATCACGCCCAGATAGGTCGCCAGAAAGGGCACGGGCATCGCGTCGACCGTGAGCGAGACGAGTTGCGGGCCGAACACGGCCGAGAGAAGCCCGCCCGCCATCACATAGGAGATCGCCTTGGGCCGGAACTCGGGGCTTGCCGTGTCGGTCGCGGCGAAGCGGTAGAAGCCATTGGCCGACATGTAGACGCCCGTCAGCAGCGAGCCTGCCAGAAACAGCGCGAACGAGTCGAGCATCAGCGCATAGGCCCCGATCGCCGCGCCAACCGCACCAAGCCCGCAGGCCACCCAGAAGCCCGCGCGCCGACCATGCCGTTGCATGAAGGCCGACAGCGGCGTCGCGGTCAGCATCGAGCCCAGCACGATGAGCGAGATCGGCAGCGTCGCCCAGCACGGGTTCGGCGCGAGCATCTGCCCGGCCAGCCCGCCAATGATGAAGATGACCGGCAATTGCGCGCCCGCCACGGCCTGCGCGGCGACCAGCACCCAGACATTGCGCATCGCGCGGCGATTATCGGGGGTTGCAACAGCATCACTCATGCGCGCAGGGTTAGCGCGCGGGCAGCGTGAAGGAAAGAGGTGTTTCGCATGTGCAATACCGGGATGGCGCGATGAGCGTGGGCCGGATCCTGACGTCGGAGGCGTGCATGGCCGAGGGCGCGGAGTGGCTCGCGCAGGCAGAGCCGCGCTTCGCCCATGCGCTGGATCTGACGGGCCCGCCCCCGCTGCGCCGGCGGCCGGACGGGTTTGCCCATCTGCTCGCCGCGATCGTCAGCCAGCAGGTCAGCACCCATGCCGCCCGCGCGATCTGGGGCCGGATGGAGGCGGCCGGGCTCACCACCCCCGAGGCGGTCCTTTCAGCCGACGACGCGGGCCTGCGCGCGCCGGGCCTGTCGGTGCAGAAGATGCGCTATGCGCGTGCGCTCGCCGCAGCGGGGATTGATTTCGACGCGTTGCGCCGCGCGCCCGATGCCGAGGTCGTGCGCACCCTGACCGAGGTGCCGGGCATCGGGCGCTGGACGGCCGAGATCTATGCGATGTTCAGCCTCGGGCGCGCGGATGTGTTTGCGCCCGCGGATCTTGCCTTGCAGGAATCGGCACGGCGGCTTTTCGCGCTCGAGGCCCGCCCGCGCGAGGCGGCGCTGCGCCGCATGGCCGAGGCCTGGTCGCCCTGGCGCAGCGTTGCAGCGGGGCTCTTGTGGGCCTATTACCGGGTCGAGACAGACAGGGAAGGAATTGCATGACACGTGCATTGAACTCGGAGCGACGCGGCCCGGCCTCGGGCAAGGCGCCGCGCTCGGCAGTGGTCTTCGTTCATGGCTATGGGGCGGATGGTTCGGATCTTCTGGGGCTCGCCGATCCGCTGGGCCCGCATCTGCCCGATACGGTCTTCTTCGCGCCTGACGCGCCCGAGCGCTGCACGAACAACCCGTTCGGCTATCAGTGGTTCTCGATCCCCTGGCTCGACGGGTCGAGCGAGGAGCAGGCGACCGCCGGCCTGCTGGCGGCAAGCGCCGATTTCAACGCCTTCCTCGATGATCTTCTCGCGCGTGAAGGGCTGAGCCCGTCGCAACTGGCGCTGGTGGGCTTCAGCCAGGGCACGATGCTGAGCCTGCATGTCGCGCCCCGGCGCTCCGAGCCGGTGGCCGGGGTCGTGGGGTTCTCGGGCCGGCTGCTTGCCCCCGAACGCCTGGGCGCAGAGGCCGTGGTCAAGCCCCCGATCCTGCTCATTCATGGCGATCAGGACGAGGTCGTCCCACCCCAGAGCCTGCAACAGGCCGGGGACGCGCTGGTCGCGGCCGGGTTCGACACCTTCGCCCATGTCTCGAAAGGGATCGGGCACGGGATCGCGCCGGATGGCTTGTCGCTGGCCCTGTCCTTCCTGCGCGACAAGCTGATGCCCTGAGCCGCGCAGCGCGGCTTGGTGACCCCGGCAGGATTCGAACCTGCAACCTGCCCCTTAGGAGGG
>SLKB01000012.1 GCA_007134805.1 Paracoccaceae bacterium | reverse complement strand
TGCGGCGCGGCGCTGGCGCGCGCGGCCGCGCCGCCCGCGTCCTCGGCCGCGCAGGCGCGGCGGGTGCGCTCACTCTCGGGGGCAGAGGGGTCTGCCGTGAGCACGGCAAGCGGCACCGGCGCGCTGCTGTGCGGGGCAGAGTCGACCGCGGGGCGCGCGGCGCCTTGCGACAGCCCGCTCCAGACCAGAAGGATCACAAGGACTGCGAGAAACTGGCGCATGCGCGGCAAGGCCCTCAAGGACACGGCGCCACGCTAAGCATGCGCGCGCGCGCCTGTCCAGCGCGATCGCGCGGTGGGCGGCGTGGCGGGCGTTTTACGCTGCGAGCCCCTTCGCCCCCATGCCGAGGAATTTCTGCCGCCGCTCATTGCGCAGGGTCTCGGCATCCTTGCCGCTCAACTCGCCCAGCATCTCGGTCAGGGCCGCGCCCACGGAGGCGATCATCACCGCGGGGTCGCGCTGTGCCCCGCCCAGGGGTTCGGGGATGATCCGGTCGATCACCTCGAGCTTGCGCAGATCCTGCGCGGTCAGGCGCAGCGCCTCGGCCGCCTCGCGCATCTTCTCTGCATCCTTCCACAGGATCGAGGCGCACCCCTCGGGCGAGATCACCGAATAGACCGAATGTTCGAGCATCGCGATGCGGTTCGCGGTCGCAAAGGCCACGGCCCCGCCCGAGCCCCCCTCGCCGATGATCACCGAGACCAGCGGCACGCCGAGGCTGAGGCATTTCTGCGTGCAGCGCGCGATCGCCTCGGACTGGCCGCGCTCTTCGGCGCCCTTGCCGGGATAGGCGCCGGGCGTGTCCACCAGCGTGATCACCGGCAGGCCGAAGCGGTCGGCCAGATCCATCAGCCGGATCGCCTTGCGATAGCCCTCGGGGCGGGCCATGCCGAAATTGCGCTTCAGCCGGCTTTGCGTGTCATGGCCCTTTTCCTGCCCGATCACCATCACGGCGCGATCATTGAGCCGCCCGAGCCCGCCGATCACGGCCTCATCCTCGGCAAAGCCGCGATCGCCCGCAAGCGGGGTGAATTCGGAAAACAGCGCATCGACATAGCGCTGGCAATGCGGCCGGTCGGGGTGGCGCGCGACCTGGCATTTGCGCCAGGGCGAGAGGCCCTTGTAGAGATCGACCAGCAGCTTCTGCGCCTTCTGGTCAAGCGCGTTTGCCTCGCGTTCGATATCCATATCGGGGTTGGCGGCCGCCATGGCGCGCAGTTCGGCCGATTTGCCTTCGATCTCGGCCAGGGATTTTTCGAATTCCAGGTAATGCATCGAGGGCTCCCACGCAATTCTCCGGCTTATGCGCGAGCGCGCGCCGATTTGCAATCGCGCGCAGGACTCGACTCGGGCCACGCGCGCCTCTATTTTGGAACGTAATGTGAACAAACATGCTGCTCATGCCCCGCCGAATCCTCTCGCTCTGGCTGCCCCGCTTCGCCTCTGACCGTTCGCTGCGTCTGCGCCCGGCGCCCGGCGCCGTCGCGCTGAGCCTGCGGCATCTGGGGGCCGAGCGGCTCGCCTGTCTCAATGCCGAGGCCGAGGCGCGTGGGCTCGCGCGCGGCATGGGGCTTGCGGATGCGCGCGCGCTCTGCCCCGATCTGCTCACGCGCCCGGCCGATCCGTTGGCCGAGGCGCGCGCGCTGGCAGCGCTTGCGCGCTGGGCCACGCGCTATTGCCCCTGGGTGGGGTGCGATGGCGCGGATGGGCTGGTGCTCGACATCACGGGGGCGGCGCATCTGATGGGGGGCGAGGCGGCGTTGCGCGATGATCTGCTCGCACGGCTGGCGCGGATGGGGTTCGGCGTGCGCACGGCCATTGCCGACACGCGCGGCGCGGCCTGGGCGCTTGCGCATCATGGCGCGGACGGGCGCATCATCGCCCCCGGGCGGGCGCGCGCGGCGCTGGCGCCGCTGCCGCTTGCCGCGCTGCGCCTTGAGGCCGAGAGCATCGCGAAGTTCGACCGGCTGGGGCTGCGGCTGATCGGCGATCTGGCCGCCTTGCCGCGGGCGAGCGTGACGCGGCGTTTCGGGACAGAACCGCTGATGCGGCTCGATCAGGCGCTGGGCGAGGTGGCCGAGCCGGTCACCCCCGCGCCCGAGCCGCAGGTGCTGGCCGTGCGCCTGTCACTGCCCGAACCGATCGGTCTGATGAGCGATCTGACTGCGGGGCTTGACCGGCTGCTCGAGCGGCTCTGTGCGCATCTGGCCCGGGCCGAACAGGGCGCGCGGCGGCTCATGCTGGAATTGTCGCGCGTCGATGGCTCGGATGTGCGGCTGGAAATCGGGCTTGCGCGCGCGATGCGCGCGCCTGCGCCGATGGCCGCGCTCTATGCCCGCGCGCTCGAAGGGATCGATGTGGGCTTCGGCATCGACCGGATGCGGTTGAGCGCGCTTGAGGCCGAGGCCCTGTCGGCGCGCCAGATTACCACGACGGGCGCGCAGGCGCAGGATGATCTGTCCGATCTGCTGACGCGGCTGTGCAACCGCGTGGGGTTCGCGCATGTCCAGCGCCTGCTGCCCGCCGAGAGCCACATCCCCGAAAAGGCCTTCAGCGTGGCCGCTGCCGCCTATAGCGCGCCCGCGAGCGGGTGGATGGAGACCCCGCCGCGGCCGCTCGTGATCTTCCCGCCCGAGCCGATCGCGGGCGCGGGCCGGGCCGTGCCGCGCCGGTTCAAGTGGCGCGGGCTGTGGTGGCGGGTGGTCGCGGCCTCGGGGCCGGAGCGGATCAGCCCGGAATGGTGGCTCGACGATCCGGCCTGGCGCACGGGGCTGCGCGACTACTGGCGCGTGCAGACGGACCGGGGCGCGCGGCTGTGGCTCTACAACACGCCCCAGCGCGACGGGTGGTGCGTGCAGGGGCAATTTGCGTGATCAGCGCGCAAGCTGGATCAGCACGCCCGCCTGCCCGCCCTGCTGGCGGATATCGGCCTGCGCGCCGCGGCCGATCTGGACCACCACCTGCGCATTGCCGCCCCCCGCCTGATCGAGGCGCAGCGCATGCCCCGCCCCCCGCTGGCGCAGGATCGCGCGGTTGCCGTCCCCGCTCTGGCGCAGGGCGAGCCTGTGGCCCTGGCCGCGCTGGCGGGTATCGGCCTGCGCGCGCAGATCGCGGTGCAGCGCATAGACGCTGATCGCCGCGCCCAGAAGCTGCGCCTCGCGCGCATCGCGCGGGCTGAGCGCAAGCGAGAGGCTGCTGCCCGCCTGCGCGCCCATGGGTGCTGTCAGGCAGGCCGCGCACAGCGCCGCGCGAAGGGTGCCCAGCGCGCTCATGGCTTGCCCCAGTGCTGCGGGCAGGCGAGGCGGGCGCCTTCATGGCGCAGATGCATCTCGGCGCGCAGCCCTGTCCGGGGGCCGGGCAGCTGCGCCTCGAACGGGCTGAGCCGGCCGCCATCAGGCAATGCGAACTGGCCGTCGTGTTTCATCTGCACCCGGTTCGCGCCGGTGGCACGGGCGATCTCCAGCATCCAGGCGCCCGAGGCGGCTTCGCGCGCGCGGATCTCGGCGCGGGCCGTGATCTGGCCGCGATGCTCGGTCAGATGCAGGGTGCACGACAGCGGCGGGTCGCGCGGCGGCAACAGGGTGGCGGGGTC
>SLKB01000378.1 GCA_007134805.1 Paracoccaceae bacterium | reverse complement strand
GAGATCGCGAGCGCGCCGAAAACCCCGATCACTGCAGCCTCGGTCGGCGACGCGAGCCCGGCATAGATCGATCCGATCACCGCGATGATCAGCGCGACGGTCGGGCCCAACGCCTTGGTGGCATCCCAGCGCTCGACCCAGCTTGGGGCAGGCGAGGGCGGGGGCATCAGGTTGCGGTTGAGCCGCGCCCAGATCATCACGTAGCCTGCAAACAGCGCGGCCAGCATGATCCCCGGCACGACGCCCGCCAGAAACAGCCGCGCGATCGATTGCTCGGTCGCGGCTCCATAGACGATCAGGATGATCGAGGGCGGGATCAGAAAGCCGAAGGTGCCCGCGCCCGCCAGGGTGCCGATGGCGATATTGCTGTCATAGCCCCGCGCCTTCAGCTCGGGCAGCGACATGCGCCCCACGGTCGCGGTGGTCGCGGCCGATGAGCCGGACACGGCGGCAAACAGCGCGCAGCCAAGGATATTGGCATGCAGCAACCCACCCGGCAGGCGGCGGGTGAATGGTGCAAGCCCGCGGAACAGGTCCGAGGACAGGCGCGAGCGAAACAGGATCTCGCCCATCCAGATGAACATCGGCAGCGCCGTCAGGTCCCAGACATTCAGCGAGCCCCAGACCTTTGTCGCGAAGACTGCCCCCGCGAGCCCCGGCCGCGTCAGTTCCATCGCCACAAGCGCCACGGCCATCAGCGAGAAGCCGACCCAGAGCCCGGTGAGCAGGAAGCCGAACAGCGTGATGACGAGGATGATCGAGAGCGTGAGCAGATCCATCAGTTGTCCTCGGCGTCCAGGGCCCGGCGGGCATGCTCGAAGGCGGGCTCTTTCCCGCGAAGGAGTGTGATCAATTCATCGAGCACGGCGACCATCAGCAGCACGAAGCCCAGGCTCATCACCGATTGCGGGATCCAGAGTGGCACCCGCACGCGCCCGAACGAGACCGAGTTGAACACGAAACTGTCCCAGGCGAGCGCGCTTGTGTGCCAGGCCGCAAAGCCCGCAAGCCCCAGCGCGGCAAGGAGCATCGCGCCGGTCATCACCCGCACGAGGCCACGCGGCACCACCCCGACCAGCAGCGTGACCCGCACATGCCCGCCCGCACGCAATGTTCCCGGCAGCGCCAGAGTGGCGGCTGCGACGAACAGGAAGCCACCGAAATCCGACAGCGACGGGACCGCAAAGCCCAGCGGGCTTGCACCCGCGATCACGAGCACACGGTCGACCACGCGCCCCGTGATCTGCGCCATGACCAGAAGCGCGATGGCCACCATGGCCAGGCAGGCAAGCCAGAGCGCGCCTGCATAAACCCCGTCGAGGATGCGCCGCATCACCCGCTCCCTTCTGATCCGTGAACGGAAAAGGGCAGGCTTCCGCCTGCCCATCCGGGATTATTCACCGCGGAACGCGTCGATGACCGCCTGGCCTTCCTCACCCGCTTCGGCCAGCCATTCGGTAACCATGGTCTCACCGATGTCGGAAAGTCGGGCGGCCAGTGCCTCGGAAGGTTGGCTCACGACCATCCCGGCCTCCTCCAGCGCGGCGATCTGGGTGTCGGTTTCAAGCTGTGACATCTCCCAGCCGCGCTGCTCTGCTGCCTCGGCCGCCGTGCGCAGGGCGTCGCGTTCGCCATCGCTCAGCCCCGTGTAGACGCTCGAATTGATGAAGACCATGTTCTTGGGCAGCCAGGCCTGCGTGTCGATATAGTGGCTCGTATAGTCCCAGGCCTGCGAGGACACGCCAGTCGAGGGCGACGTGATCATGGAGGCCACGCGCCCGGTGCTGAAGGCCGTCGGGATATCGCCAGCCTCGACCTGCGTGGGGATCATCCCCAGCAGTTCCGCCATCCGCTCGGTCGCGTTGTTGTAGGCGCGGAAGGAAATGCCCTGCAATTCTGCCGGATCCTCGACCGGCTGACGCAGGAAGAGCGACTGACCCGGCCAGGGAACGGCATAGAGCAGCGTGAGCCCCTGCGCTTCGAGCACCTCTTCGACGCGGGGGCGTGATGCCTCCCACAGCGCTTCGGCGTCGTCATAGCTTGCGGCGAGGAAGGGGATGCTGTCGACCCCGAAGACCGGGTCCTCGTTGACGAGTTGCGACATCAGGATCTCACCGATCGGCACGAGCCCGCGCCGGACCGAATCCTTGATCTGGCCATGTGCGAACAGCGAGCCAGCCGAATGCACCGTGATATTGATCGAGCCGTCGGTCGCTTCGCGCACCTCATCCGCGAATCGCGTAATGTTCTGGGTGTGGAAGACGGAATCCGCATAGGGCGTCGGCATGTCCCAGTCGGATTGCGCGAAGCCCGAAGATGCTGTCAGCGCGAGTGCAGCGCTGGCCATGGCGAGACGAAGTTTCATGAGAATCTCCCTGTTGATTGCAACCAGATCACGAAAGAAACGTTGACAAGTTGTTGGTAATTTGTCAACGAAAAGCTTGATGCCGCGCAGCTCGGCATGGTTTCGCCCGAAAAATGGGCGCCACACCAGTGCAAGAGGACCCGCCCCATGCCCTCAGAGCCGGCCGACTGGCCCAGGATCCGCACGATCGGCGTGGATGGGTTTCTTGTCAGCTTTGCCGATACGTTGAGCGAGCCGGCCAACCGCGCGGCGCTCGCGCTGCGCGCCGCGCTCGATCGCGCCGGGCTGCGCGGGGTCGAGGAAACCGCCACCTCGCTGACCTCGACCTATCTGCGCTTCGATCTTGGCGCGGTCGATCACGCGACGCTGCACAGCGCCCTGAGTGATCTTCTGGAGGCGCAGGACTGGTACAGTGCCGCACTGCCGGACGGGCGGCGGTACTGGGTGGTGCCGGCAGTCTTCGGGACCGAACTTGCCCCGCAATTGCACGAGACTGCGGCGCTGGTCGATCTCTCGCCCGAAGCAGCGATTGACGCGATCTGTGCGCAGCCGCTGCGCGTTCAGACGATCGGGTTTGCACCGGGGCAGCCCTATCTGGGCCAGTTGCCCGAGGCCTGGGACATCCCGCGCCAGACCGATCTGACCCCGAAAGTGCCCGAGGGGGCGCTGGTCGTCGCGATCCGGCAGGTGGTGCTTTTCTCGGTGACGACCCCCACTGGCTGGCGGCATATCGGCCAGACAGCGCTGCGCCTGTTCCGGCCTGACGAGCAAGAGCCATTCCTGCTTCATCCAGGTGATGAGGTGACCTTCGAAGCCGTCTCGCGCGAGGCGTACGAGCGGATCAAGGCGGAAGATCCTCTGGGGGGCGCGACATCGCGCAGGCTGGCATGAGCGGGTCGGTGCGCGTGCAGCGCGCAGGCCCCGGTGTCAGCGTGCAGGATCAGGGGCGGCATGGCTGGCTCGCGCACGGCCTCTCGCGCGGGGGGGCGGCCGATCTGCTGGCGCTTGCCGAAGGGGCTGCACTTCTGGGGCAGGACGCGGGCTGCGCGGCGTTCGAGATCGCCGGCAGCTTTCTGACAATCGAGGTGACCCGCGACGCGCGTATTGCGCTGACCGGAGCGCCGATGCGCGCGACGATCGACGGGCGCCCATGCGCCTGGCATGCCAGCCACGGCCTGGCCGAGGGCACGCGGCTCGAGATCTCGGGCAGTGCGGGCGGCTACAGCTACCTGCATTTCGGG
>SLKB01000231.1 GCA_007134805.1 Paracoccaceae bacterium | reverse complement strand
GCGAGCGCGTCGATGGAGCCGGCCTGGATCTGCGAGAGCACCGCCGGCATCGAGCCGAAGAGCACCTGCACCTCGTTGCCCATCAGCGCGGTGGTGGCCTCGGCGTTGCTGCCATAGGGGATGTGCTCCATCTCGGTGTCGGTAGCAGCGAGGAACATCAGCCCGGCAAGATGGGTGGTCGAGCCCTGCCCGGCCGAGCCGAAATTGAGATCGCCCGGAGCCTCTTCGAGCATGGCGATCAGCTCCTCGACCGAGGACACGCCCAGATCGGAGTTAACCACCAGCACATAGGGGGTTTCGGCGATCATGCCGATATGGGCGAAATCCTCGACCGGGTCATAGCGGACCGAGGCGTTGGTGAGCGGGCCGACCACATGGGTCGAGGTGGTGGCGACCGTGATCGTGTAGCCGTCGGCCTCCATGCCGGCGGCGGCCTGGGTGCCCACGGTGCCACCTGCCCCGCCGCGGTTTTCGACCACGACCGGCACGTCGAGACGCTCGGACAGGGCCTGCGCGGCGATGCGGCCGACGATGTCGGTGGACCCGCCCGCGCCGAAGGGCACGATCATGGTGATCTCGCGATCGGGGTAATCGGCGGCAGCGGGGGCGGCGGCCAGCATCGCGGCGACGAGCGCCGTCCCTGACAAGATTCTGATGGTCATTGCTCTCTCTCCCTTGGTTGGTCCGGGGGGCTGTGTCGATGGTTCCGCGGTGGCGCTGCCCCCCAGGGTCACGTGCCGCGGCATTCAGGATGTCTCGTGTTCGTGGCTGCGGGCCTCCTTGCGCGCGCGCCAGCTTCCCAGCAGCACCAGGCCCACCCCCAGCACGGTCAGGATGAGGAAGATCAGGCTGATCGGGCGCTCCAGGAAGATCATCGGATCGCCGCGCGAGACCAGCATCGACCGGCGCAGGTTTTCCTCCAGAAGCGGGCTGAGGATCACGCCGAGCAGCAGGGGCGCGGCCTCGCAGCGCAGCTTGATGAAGAGATAGCCCACGAGCCCGATCGCGGTGACCATGAAGATGTCCATCGGCTCGCGGTAGAGGCTGTAGATGCCGATGGCGATGAAGCTGAGGATGGCGGGGAACAGGATCGAATAGGGGATCGACAGGATCTTGATCCACAGGCCCACGAAGGGCAGGTTCAGAAGCAGCAGGAACAGGTTGCCGACCCAGAAGCTGGCGATCAGCCCCCAGAAGAATTCCGGGTTGTTCTGGATGATCTGCGGCCCCGGCGTCAGCCCGTGGATCATGAGCGCCCCCAGCATGATCGCCATGATCGCGTCGCCCGGGATGCCGAGCGACAGGGTCGGGATGAACGAGGTCTGCGCGGCGGCGTTGTTGGCGCCTTCGGGCGCGGCGATCCCCTCGATCGCGCCCTTGCCGAAGTTCTTGCGGTTGCGCGAGACGCGCTTTTCCAGCGCATAAGCCGCGAAAGAGGCGATCGCGGGCCCCGCGCCGGGCAGGATGCCCATGAAGGCGCCGATCCCGGTGCCGCGCGCTGTCGGCATGAAACTGTCGGCCATGTCGCGCCGGGTGGGGATCAGCTCGCGCCAGCCGACGCGCGTCTCGACCTTCTCGCGATCAGCGCCCATGGCGAGGTTGCGCAGCACCTCGGCCAGCCCAAACAGGCCGATGATCACCACCACGAAACTGATCCCGTCATAGAGATAGAGCGTGTCGAAGGTGTAGCGCGGCAGGCCAGAGACGGTTTCCTGCCCGATCGTGCCGATCAGCAGCCCGACGAGCACCATCGCGATGCCTTTCAGGAACGGCCCCTGGACCAGCACGGCCGCGGCCAGCAGCCCCATCACCATCAGCGAGAAATATTCGGGAGACTGGAAACGCAGCGCGAATTGCGCAAGCGGCGGCGCAAAGCCCGCGACCACGATGATGGCCACGCAGCCGCCGAAGAAGGACGACAGCGTCGTCATCACCAGCGCCGGGCCGGCGCGGCCCTGTTTCGCCATCTGGTGGCCATCGATCGCCACCACCGCCGAGGCCGCCGTGCCCGGCAGGTTCAACAGGATCGCAACTGTTGAGCCGCCATACATCGTGCCGTAATAGATGCCCGCGAGCATGATGATCGCTTCGGTCTGCGGCGCGTGGAAGGTGATCGGCAGCAGGATCCCGATCGCGGCAAGCGGCCCGATCCCGGGCAGCACGCCGATGAAGGTGCCGAGCGTGACCCCGATCAGGCAATAGAGCATCGCCGAGGGCGAGAGCGCGACATCGAAGCCGATGGCGAGATTTGCAAGCAGATCCATTACGGCCACACCCGGAACGGAAGCCCGATCCCATAGACGAAGATGCCCACGCACATCGCCGGGATGACAAGCGCCAGAAGGATCGAGCCGAGGATCGGTGTGCCGGCCTCGGCGCGGCTTGACAGGAACACGAGCACTGCCGTCGCAAGGAAGAGTCCCGCCGGGCGCACCAGCAATCCGAAGGCGCAAAGCCCCGCGACAATCGAGAAGGTCGCGCGCAGCACATGCCGCTTGGGCCATTTGAACCAGCCCAACAGCACGGGCTTCGTGAGCGGACCCTCGGAGCGCAGCCGCAGGAGGGTCTGCAGCCCGAGCCCGAACCCGCTCAGGATCAGCAGCACCCCGACGCCCATCGGCATGGCACCCGGCCCCAGCCGGCGCAGGGTGCCCAGCGGATAGTCGAGCGCGATCCAGACAGCCCCTAACCCGGTCACGATGAACAGGGCGGCGGCGACCAGATCGGCCTGTGGATCGTCGGTATTCATGGCGGGTGTCCTCCCAGACACAACGTGGCGATCCCACGATTCCCCGCGCATTGGTTACGACCATTCGGTACATTGGTCAAGAAATTATTGACTTGGCGACAGTGCGGGGATATGTCCGGACCTGTGAAAAACTGCCCGACGACCGCGCCCATGACCGAAATCCCCCCCGCCCGGAAAACCGATGCCACGCTGGTGCAACTGCGCGCCTGGCTGTCGCAGAATGCTTTCTCGGAGGCCACGAAACTGCCGGCAGAGCGGGTTCTCTGTGATGAATTGGGAGTCACGCGCGGGGATCTGCGCAAGGCGCTGGCGGTGCTGGAACGCGAGGGCGTGATCTGGCGCCATGTCGGCAAGGGCACCTTCATCGGGCCGCGCCCCTTCGACGATTATATCAGCCTGGCCCGCATCGAGAGCGAAACCAATCCTGCAGATGTGATGCGTGCGCGGCTGCTGATCGAACCAATGCTGGCCCGCGAGGCCGCGCGCAATGCCACCCGGCAGGATGTTGCCGATATCGAGACGCTGGTGCGGCAGGCGCGCGCCGCCGAGACCTGGCGCCAGTACGAGGCGCTCGATACCGCGCTGCATCGGGCGATCGCGAAGGCGGGGGGCAACAGCCTGATGCTGGCGATCTTCGACACGCTCAACACGGTGCGGCGCTCGGTGGTCTGGGGGCGGCTGCGCCCCGAACCCGTGCGCCCGCCCAGCGATCATCATTCCTTTGCCGAGCACGCCGTCATTCTCGAGGCGATCCGGACGCGCGATCTCGATGGGGCGCGCGACGCCATGCGCCAGCATCTTGAAACGGTTACAACCCGGCTCGGCCTGTCCGTCGCCCGCTGATCACGGGGCCGGGCACGTGCTCAGCGTGGCAGGGTCAGATCCAGCCGCGCGGCGACAGTCTGCAGATGGATGAACATCGCCTCTCCGGCGCCGGTGATGTCGCGGGTGGAGAGCGCTTCAACAATCGCTTCATGTTCGGCGAAGGAATGATGCCCCGGCGGCGGGCGGTCCGGTTGCTGGCGCAGGCGGCCCCAGACCACCGAACGGCGCACGATGTTGATGGTGTCGAAGATCGCGAGCAGCAACGTGCTGGCGGCGCCCTTGGCGATCGCGCGATGGAAGGCAGTGTCGAGCGTCTCGTACTGGCGCCAGGTTTCGGCGGCGCGGGCCTGGTGCATCAGGGTCTCGATCTCGTTCATGTCCTGGCGCGTGGCGTTGCGCGCGGCCTCGCGGGCCAGCATTGGTTCGATCAGCAGGCGCGCGCGCATCACCTCGGTCGGATTGGTTGCGCTCTCAATCTGGGTGAGGCTGAGCATTGTGTCGAGCGGATGCGCGCCGATGAAGGTGCCCTTGCCGACATGGCGCCAGATCACGCCTTCCTTCTCGAGCACGGCAAGCGCCTTGCGCAGATCGCTGCGGGACACGCCCAGTTCCTCGCAGAGAACGCGTTCAGAAGGCAATCTGGTCGCCTCTTCGAAATCCTTCTGCGACAGCCAGGCGCGCAATTGCACGAGCGTCGCGTTGCTGTTGCGGGTCGGGGAATTTGCTATCATGGGAATAACTGCTGCTCTGAAGATGTCTGACAAGGTTTACAAAAGAGCACCCGGGCCTGGAAATCAAGAGGATCAAACTTGACCAATTCTTACATTGGTTATACCAGTGACAATGTCTCCGGGCCGCATCTCCCCGAGATCCTGTCGGACGCTGGCGCCGCTGCTGACGATCCAGACCGCCGCCGCACGCCAAACCCGGGAGCCCTTCCATGAACGGACTTGAGATCTGGGACCTTGCCTTGCTCGCGATCGGGGTCATCGGCACGGGCGCGGTGGCGGGGGTACTGGCGGGGTTGCTGGGCGTGGGCGGCGGTATCGTGGTGGTGCCGGTCCTGTTCTGGGTGTTCGTCGCGCTCGACCTGCCGCCCGAGCTGGGCATGCAGGTGGCGGTGGCGACCTCGTTGATCACGGTCTCGGTCACGGCGCTGTCTTCCGCGCGGGCGCATCATCGGCGCGGCTCGCTCGACATGGCGCTGGTCTGGCGGTGGGCGCCCTGGATGGCCGCGGGTGCGCTGGCGGGCGGCTTGCTCGCGGGGCTCGTCTCGGGGCGGGTGCTGCTGCTGGTGTTCGGCACGATCGCGCTGCTGGTCGCCTTGAACCTTGCCCGTCCGCAGACCCGGGTGCTGGCCGAGGCCCTGCCCGAGGCGCGCGGCGCACAGCCGGCGCTTGCCTCCGGGGTGGGGGGGATCTCGGCGATGATGGGGATCGGGGCGGGCACGCTGGGGGTGCCGCTGATGACCGCCTTTTCGGTGCCGGTGCATCGCGCGGTCGGCACGGCGGCGGGGCTGGGGCTGGTCATCGGCGTGCCGGCGGCGATTGCGATGATGGTCACGGGGCAGGGGGTCGAGGGGCGCCCGCCGCTCTCGGTGGGATATGCGAACATTCCGGCGGCGGCGCTGATCCTGCCGCTCTCGGTGCTCTGCGCGCCGCTGGGGGCGCGGCTGGCGCACGCGCTGGAGCCGGTCTGGATCAAGCGCGCCTTTGCCGTGTTCCTGTGCATCACGGCGGCACGGATGCTCTGGGTCGCGCTGACCTGACGCGCGGCCCGGTCATGGGGCGTGCTGCAGGATGTGATAGCCTCGGTTGCGGTCGAGCACATGGATCAGTCCGCGCGCATCGACATCGACATCGTTGCATTGCGGCGCGGCAAAGCCCTTTGGCGCGTCGGGGACGAAGGCGCCGACTTCCCGCGGGAGCGTCGGATCCGAGATGTCGATCGCCCGCACCCCGCCCGAGAACCACGCGGCATAGAGCATCGTGCCGGAGAGATGCTCCTGGAACTGGTGCGCGCCGAAGCGCAGGCCCGCGCGAGAATAGGGCGAATCCATCTCGCTGACATCAAAGGTCGCGAGCGGCCTGATATTGGCCACATCCGAGATGTCCACGATCCAGATCAGCCCGTGCGGCTGGCCGCGCACATGACCGTCATGTTCTTCATCGACCAGAAGCGCGATCTCATGGCCCGCAATCTTTTGCGGGGCCTTGAAGAACGTGTGCGTGGGCTCGCGCATGGGCGGGTGATAGTCGAAATGCCCGATGGTGCGCGGGCGGGTGATGTCGCTGATGTCGATGACATAGCCGCCATCATACCAGCAGGCCGCATAGAGCCGGTCGCCCTGGCGCAGCGCGTGGTGCAGCCGGTTTCGCCGGCCCTCCCAGGTCGGGGTCTCGCCGCCGGCGATGTGCTGCCCCGGCAGCCACCAGCGCGAGACCTCGCGCGGCTGGGCGGGATCGGCCAGATCGTAGATCACCAGGATATTGCCGAGATAGCCCTCCATCTCGGTCGAGATATAGGCGTAATTCTCATCGACATCGAAACGGTGCACGCCCACACCGCCGGTCCTGACATGCGTGATCAGGCGTGGGTTTGCCGGATCCGCGATGTCGAAGATCCGGAACCCGCCCTCGTCATAGCCGCGCGCGAGGCCCGCGCGCAGATCGTCCATGTCCTGGGCGTCGACGCTGATCCGCGCGGCGAGTTCGGCATCGCTGGGCGCGCGGCCCAGCTCGCGCGTCAGATCACGCGCGGCCGCGTCGATCCCTTCACCCTTGCGGAAGAAATGGCGCCGGTCGCGTTCGACATTGGCGAAGAGAAGATTGCCCACGACGCGCACCTTGTGGGTGTGCGAGTAAGGGCTGGGCGGGTCGATATGCGCGATCACGCGGGGCGCGCGCGGATCCGAGACATCGATGATCGAAGTGCCGTGCGGCGGGCGCATATGCCCGATGAAGGCATGCTGCCCCGCGACCACCACCTGTCCGCCGCCGGGAATGTCGAGCTGGCCCAGCAGCTCCATGTTTTCTGCATGTGCAGCCATGAGGAATTGACCTTGTGTTGTTGTCCTTCGGGGTGAGTACGACCGCGCCGGATGCGCTGATCCGGCACGGCCGTGTGCGGCGTCGTGTGGTGTCACGCGCGGTTGCGTCGCCAGCTGGAATAGAGCGGCAGCAGGATCGACGCGAGCAGCATCAGCCAGAGCACATTGCCGATGGTCGAGCTGAAGAACACCATGCTGTCACCCCCCGAGAGACGCAGCGCGCGCATGAAATTGGCTTCCAGAAGCGGGCCGAGGATGATGCCGATCAGCATCGCGACTACATGATAGCCGGTCTTGCGCATCAGGTAGCCCAGCACGCCGAAGGTCAGCGCCACGCCCATGTCAAAGATATAGGCCCGTGGCGAGAACGCACCGACCAGCGTGAAGCCGATGATGATGGGCGCAAGGATCGTGGTGCCCACAAGTGTCACCCGCGAGAGGTATTTGCTCATCGGCAGGATCGTCACCATCATGATCAGATAGCTCAGCACCATGGTCGCGAAGACCCCATAGGCAAGGCCCGGATCCTCGACAAACAGGCGCGGACCAAGCGGCACGCCGTGATAGCTCAGCACCACGAGCATCACCGCCGCGGTGGTCCCGCCGGGCACGGCCAGCACCAGAAGCGGGATCAGGCTGCCCGAGGCGACCCCGTTATTGGCCGCCTCGGGCGCGAGCACGCCTTCGGGATGGCCGGTGCCGTAGGCTTCGGGCGTCTTCGAATAGAGCCGTGACTGCTGATAGGCGACAAAGGACCCGATGCTCGCGCCGGCGCCCGGGACCGCGCCCACGACAAGCCCGATCAACGAGGTCCACAGGATATGGGTCCAGCGCTTGAGCGCCATCTGGATCCCCTCGAGCGTTTCGCGCCAGCCCGCCCTGAGCATCCGCTCGCGCCCTTCCGCGGTCAGCATCGAGCGTTTCTCGAGCATCACCAGCGCCTCGGAGATCGCGAAGAGCCCGATCAGTGCGGGGATGATGGGCATGCCCTCGTAGAGTTCCAGAAAGCCAAAGGTCGCGCGCGGGGCCGAATAGATGTGGTCGGCCCCGATCGCCCCGATCAGCAGCCCGATGATCCCCGAAATCAGCCCCTTGAGCGGGTCCTTCGCCGCGATGACGGCGATCAGGGTGATGCCGAAGAGCATGATCACGACCATCTCGACGCTGTGCAGGAAGAACGCGATCCGCGCGAGATAGCCGATCGCGAAGATCGCGATGAACGCCGTGAAGAACCCGCCCAGGGTCGAGGCCACGAATGTCAGGACCAGGGCCTGTTGCGCCATGCCTTTCTTGGCCATCGGATAGCCGTCGATCGTCGTTGCGGCGGCCCCCCCCGTGCCGGGGATGTTGAGCAGGATCGCGGGGATGCCCGAGCCCATATGCGAGGCCACATAGAGTGCGACCATGAAAGTCAGCGCCATGTCGACCTGCACCGCGAGCGTGAAGGGCAGCAGCATGATGATGGTGTTCTGCGCCCCGAAGCCGGGGATCGCGCCGATGATGATGCCCAGCGTCGTGGCAATCAGGATCAGCCACCAGTAGGATGCCGCGCCGAGGAAAATGTCGATCAGAAGCTCCAGGCTCATCAGAAGATCCCCGCGAGGAAGGTTTCAACCGGCCCGCGCGGCAAGCGCGCGCCAAGGGCCACGATGAACAGCAGGTATCCGACCGCCGCCGCGCAGAAGGCAATGATGAAGATCCGACTGATCGGGCGCACCTGCAACAGCAACATGGACAACAGCAGGAACACGAAGATCGACAGCGTGAAGCCCAGATAGGGGATGCCAAGTGCGAAACCGATCGCAAGCGCGAATACCCCCCAGCGCATCAGCGCCGTCTTGCGCGTTTCCGCCAGATCCGCGAAGGAGAATTCGGCCTCGCCCCGCGCGAGCGCGGTTCCCATCCGCAGCGCGAGCAGCACGACCAGCACGACCAGCACCGCGACCAGGAACCGGCCGCTGAATTGCGCCATTCCCGGAAGTCCGGCGATCGACCACAGGTAATAGCCGGCGAAGGCCAGACCCGCGACGGGAATGATCAGATCCGCGCCGATCCGCGTTCGCGCGCGATCATCGGTGTCGCCGTCATCGTCTTTATTGTGTTCCGACATGTTCAGATCCGTTGCAATGGGAAGCGTGGGCCTGCCGCGCGTTGCCGCGGCCGCGTCGATGCCGCGCAGGCAGAGGCGCGCCTCTGCCTGCGCCGGTGGGATACGTCAGCCGTCGCGCAGCAGATGCTCGAACCGGTTGGCAAGTTCGACCATTTCCATCGCGGAGCGCGTGCAGGCCTCCTGATCGACGAAGACGTTGAATTCCGGTGTGAGCCCCTGATCGAGCGTGTCCGCGTCGTAGCGCCCGCTCTCGAAATTTTCGAGCATCGTTTCCTTCAGAAGCGCGACGCGGTCGGGATACTGCTCGATCGCGGCGGTGTGGATCGCAAAGGCGCGCAAGCCCCCGAGTTCGGGGAAGTCCGTCCCCATGATCTCGTTCACGGGAAGCGCGTCATTGGTCAGGCCGGGCACCCGGTTCTCGTCCTGGAAGACGGTCAGGAAGCGCACCTGATCGGCGACGCTGAGCGACGAGCCCATATGCGTGCAGCAGGCATCGACCTCGCCGGTGAGTGCTGCCGACCGCGCCGGGTTGCCGCCGCCATAGGGGATCACGTTGAAATCCGCGCCGGTTTCCTCCGCCAGCAGGAAGACCGCGATGCTCGCCGGATGCGGCAGGCGACTGCCCGAGAAATTGACGCGGCGGCTCTGGCCTTCCTCGATCAGATCCTCGAGCGTCTGGAACGGGCTGTCCTCGGCCACCCAGATCACGACGTCATCGGCGTTCACCCCGCCGAAATAGACGTAATCATCGGGGAAGGTGTAGCTCGGATTCTGGGTCGCATACATGATCATCTCGGGGCCGATGGCGCCATAGAGAAGATTGTAGGCGTCCGGTTCGCGCCGCCCGATGAAGGTCTCATAGCCCACCTGGCCCGCAGCGCCCGGGAAATAGCCATATTCGAACCCGGTGCCCAGGATCTCGCCCCAGCCGGCATTGAAGGCGCGCGCGGAGCGGTCCACGCCGCCGCCTTCGCCGGTCGGTATGAGGATCTGCATCGTGCGCGAGGGGAAATCGTCCTGGGCAAGGGCGCGCCCGACAAGGGCCGGCGCAAAAAGCGCGCCCGCGCCTCCGAGCGTCGTCGCCTTGATCAGGCCCCGGCGGGTCAGTCGTGTCGTGGACTTGTTTGGGGTCTTGCGGTCCATTCGATAGTCCTCCTCTGTTGAATGGATCCCGGGCCGTCCGGTCGCGCGCGTTGCGTCTGCTCTGCCGCGGGACGCGCGGGAGCGGGGGTCCGGGGAGGGTGCTGCCCTTGCTCCGGGGCAGCGGTTGCGGGCGGGCACGTGTTGCCCGCCCGAAGTCACGCGCCTCAACCGTCGCGCAGCAGATGCTCGAAGCGGTTGGCAAGTTCGATGAACCGCTGCGCGGAACGGGTGCAGGCTTCTTCATCAATGAAGACATTGAAATCCGGCGAGAGGCCTGCGGCGATGGTCGATTCCTCGTAGCGCCCGCTTTGCATCGTCTCGGCGATGGTGTCCTTCAGATGCTGGTATCGCTCGGGGTGCTGCTCGATCGCGGCGCGGTGGATCGCATAGGCGCGCAGCCCGTCGAGCGCGGGGAAATCCGTCCCCATGAGCGCGTTCACGGGGGGTGCGTCATTGGTGAGCGCCGGGATCTGGTTCTCGTCCTGGAACACGGTAAGGAAGCGGACCTGTTCGCGCACGCTCAGCGAGGAACTCATGAAGGTGCAGCAGGCATCGACCTCGCCAGTGATCGCGGCCGAGCGTGCGGCGTTGCCGCCACCATAGGGCACGACGTTGAAATCCGCGCCCGTGGCCTCGGCCAGCAGGAAGACCGCGATGCTCGACGGGTGCGGCAGCCTGCTGCCCGAGAAATTCACCCGCCGGTGCTGGCCTTCCTCGACCAGGTCCTGAAGCGTCTGGAAGGGGCTGTTCTCGGCCACCCAGATCACCGAATCATCAGCGTTCACCCCGGCGAAATAGACAAAGTCATCGGGGAAGCGGTAGCTGGGATTCTGCGTTGCATACATGATCATCTCGGGGCCGATGGCGCCAAAGAGAAGATTGTAGGCATCGGGCTCGCGCCGGCCGATATAGGTCTCGTAGCCGACCTGCCCCGAAGCGCCCGGGAAGTACGAGTATTCGAACCCCGCGCCCAGCGATGGGCCCCAGGCCGCGTTGAACGCGCGGGCCGAGCGGTCTACCCCGCCGCCCTCGGAAATTGGAATCAGCACCTGCATCGCGCGCGTCGGGAACGTGTCCTGCGCGAAGGCCCGCCCGACGATCGCCGGCGCGAATAGCGCGCCCGCGCCGCTGAGCGTTGCCGTCCTGATGAAATCACGACGCGTGTGCCGCGCCTTGGGCCGTCCTGTCGGTTGCGTGACCATGCCTTCCTCCTCCTGGGTTGAACAGTGCCCGGTGCCGGGGTCGATGTGCGGCGCGCCTCCTCCTTGCGCGCACGCACGTCCGGTGCCGGGGTCTTGGTCTCAGGCCATCGCGCCTGCCAGGCTGTCGCGCCGGTCCGGAAAGGCCAGGAACGTCTCGAGCGCATACCAGAAGCGATGCCGGTTCAGCCCGAAGGTGATGTTATGGGCGAGGCCCGAGATCATCACCATCTGCCGGTCCTTCGTGCCCAGCCGCGCATAGAAGGCGGCGTTGTCCTCGTCGGTGGTGATCCCGTCATGCTCGGACCGGATCATCAGCACCGGGCAGGTGATCTTTGCCGGGTCCACCAGCGGCAGGTTGATGCACATGTCCACATAGGTGCCGTTCGGAACGCTGTCGCCGCCATTGGCGCTTTCGTTCTCTGCCACGATGCGGCCCATCTCGGGGTCCGTCAGGCCCTCGACGTCGCGCGTCAGCATCGTGTGGTAGTAGCTTGCATCAACCGATCTGCGATTGGTTGCCTGCCACTCGGCCAGCCTTTCGCGCCGCTTGATCAGCGACGGCGCGCCTTCCCCGGTCCAGGGGAAGGCCGACATCGCAAGGCGCGCCACGCGGTCAGGATGAAGGTTCTGGAACAGCCCCGCGCGCAGCGCGCCAGAGGAAGTCCCGAAGAAATCAAGCTCGCGCTGCCCGGTCAGCGTCTCGATATGCAGGGCGGCCGCGTGAAGATCCTTCACATTGTCTCGGATATAGGAGAAACCTTCGGTCCGGTCCGAGCGACCATAGCCTTCGTGGTCCATGGTCCAGACGTCATAGCCCAGCCGCGCAAAGACATTCATGACCGAATATTCGCCGAGCGCGCCTGCCTGCAGGTCATAGGCCGTGCGGGCCGATTGCGACGAGCCATGGACCAGAAACAGGACCCTGCGCGGTGTATCCGAGGCGGCGCGCGCGTATTTCCGGAACACGTGGAGCGAGATCCCGTCCCGCGTCACCCAATGCTCTTCGGCGACGAGATCCGTCGCGTCAGGCTTTGCTGGCCGTGAGGCCGCAAGGTCGTTCATCCTCCCCCCTTCTGGCTGCGTCACCAGTACAATGGTTCAACCAATTTGTCTAATTCATCATATTGGTTTCGCCATTTTTGTCAATCCGGCATTGCACGCGATCCCGAATGACTGACTTATTCTCACGCGCCGCAGCGCCTTGGGGCGCGCTGCCGGATCCGCGCGCCCCGGACATGGGCGCAGGGCCCGCGGCGCCGGGGCTCAGAGAATCGGCGGGATCGGATCGGTGCCATTCATGGCCGCGCCCAGTTCGGCCTCGATCTCGTCCATGGCGGCGAGCCAGGTGGTCAGGCGCAGGCGGACATTGTCGATCTCATCCTCGGGCAGGGGGATGCCCTGCGCCTCGGCCATGATGCGCACATAGTCTTGAGTAATCTTCATGCGGTTCTCCTTTCGCCCTCGGATAGGCCGGGCCGGCCCTGCGCAAGCGGCGGGTGCTGGCGTGCCCAATCGGTGGCGCGCTCATGCGCCTGCCCCAGCGCGAAGACCGTTTCCTCGTCGAAGGGGCGACCCGCGATCTGCAGCGCGAGCGGCAGCCCCTCGGGCGAGAGGCCCATCGGTACGCTGAGCGCGGGCACATTGGCCAGGCTGAACGGGTAATGCGAAATTCGCCGCCGGATCAGGCGCTCGATCATGTCCTCGCGATCCTCGCTCACGGTTTCCTTCGACTGGTCGATGCGCCGGGGCGGGGTGACATTGGTGGGGGTCAGCAGCGCGTCGAAGCGTTCGAAGGCGTTCAGAACCTGCTGGCGCACGATCACCCGCGCGCGCATCGCCCGGTTGTAGATGCTCGCCGGGATCATCGATGACGCCGCCAGCCGGGTGCGCGTGCCCTTGTCGAACCGGTCATAGCGGTCGCGCAGATAGGTGTTGAGGAACCACGCCGCAACATCGGCATCGGCCGAGAGAAGCTGCAGCGGCACCGCCCAGCGGGACAGCGGCAGCGAGACCTCCTCGATCACGGCCCCCTGGTCGCGCAGCACATCGAGCGCGCGATCGAAGGACGCGCGCACGACCGGCTCGGTCCCCTCGCCATGGGCGATCTCGGTGACGACCCCGAGGCGCAGCCCGCGGATCGGTCGGTCCAGCCCGGCGAGGAAATCGGGCACGGCGCGCTTCGACGACAGCGGGTCGCCCGGATCATGGCCCGCGATCGCCGCGAGCACGGCGGCGCAATCGCCGACCGTGCGGCCGAGCGGGCCGAACGTATCGGTGGTATAGGCATGCATGATGCCGCCATGACGGCTGACGCGGCCGAAAGTGGGCCGCAGCCCCGCGATCCCGTTGCACGAGGCCGGGCCACGAACCGACCCGCCGGTATCCTCGCCGATCGCGAAGCTGCACATGCCCGCCGCCGGCGCGATGCCCGAGCCCGAAGAGGACGAGGACGGGTCATACTCGGGATTCCAGGGGTTGCGCGGCTGGCCATAGGG